>CAZNMG010000085.1:0-3922 GCA_964574075.1 uncultured Owenweeksia sp. | reverse complement strand
CCGCTCATCTTTCCCAATGGCAGTGTAGATGCATTTGTTGTTAAGTTTGACTTATTGGGAAACTTAACCTGGGTTAAAAGCTTTGGTGGCCCTTCTGCAGACGAATGTACAGACATTGTGTGCGATCCTTATGGGAATGTGTACGTTACCGGATCTTATCAAGGTGTTGCCGATCTCAATCCTAATGCAGGTACAAATCTTCATAGTTCAAATGGCAAAAGAGATCCCTTTATTCTCAAATTAAAGAGTTCTGGCAGCTATTGTTGGTCAAAATCCTTTGGAGGGGCTGCTGATTATGAAGGGGGTTTTGCCATTGCTTCCGGACAAAATGGAGACGTTGTTTCGACTGGAGTATTTCAATCCCCCTCTATAGATTTGGATCCAGGAAGTGCCACTTATCCTGTATCACGATGGAGTGAAGCAGATATCTATGTGCAAAAACTGGATTCCGCTGGTAACTTCAAATGGGGCTATTCTCTTGGAGGCTCCGGTAACGATAATCCCAATTCTATATTCTTAGATTCTCTGGATCAGGTATATCTGGTTGGCTGCTTTGAAGGTTCTGTAGATTTTGATCCGGGCGCCAATTTTCACACTATACAGACCACTGGCTCCAAGAGTATTTTCTGTCAGAAAACCGATTCCAGTGGAAATTTTATGGAGGCTGTAGCCGTGGATGGAATTGGCTATGGCTTTGGCAATGCCGGGGCATTAGATCACAACTACAACCTTTTACTTACAGGACAGTTTGCTGGAACTTTCGATTTTGACCCAGGCCCCGCTCTTCATAATTTAACAACTAACACATCATGGATGGAAGGCTTTGTACTGAAACTCTTCCAATGCGCTGAAGAAGTAGCAGATTCTGTTAAGGCATGTGTTTCCTACACCTGGATAGATGGAAATACTTACAATGAAAGTAATAGCACCGCTACATTCGCTATTAAAGACGCTGCAGGTTGCGATAGCCTGATCTCTCTTTACCTTCATATTCCCCAGATAGATACCACCGTTTCAAAATCTGGAAGCTTAATTTCCGCAAAACAAACAGGAGCTACTTACCAGTGGCTTAACTGTAATAACTCCTACCTTGCTATTAGTGGTGAAACGGGGCAAAGTTTTTCTCCAGACTCAAACGGACGCTATGCTGTGGAAATCTCTTATGAGGGTTGTGTGGATACTTCCTCCTGCACAATTATAGATGACGTTTCTCTACCTACTACAAGGCTGCCTCAAAATATTAATATCCACCCAAATCCTACAACAAAAGAGGTTATTATCGAATATGAGGAATTAGAAGGTGAGCTGGAAATATTTTTAAGTGTTTATACCATTCATGGAAAGCTGCTATTGTCAGAGGATTCTCTTGATGGGTCTCCTTACAATCTAAACTTACCCGATGCTTCGGGAATGTTCCTTATTGAGCTTAGAACCGGCAATGCCCGTGAAGTTTTTAAAGTGCTAAAGGAATAATCCCTGAGTTCCAATTGCGAAATCACTCTCTTTTCCCTGTGGGTAAGCGTAGGGGTAGCCTAGGTATATACCCATGGCAGCAGAGATACCATCATGTGCCTCCACACCTACAATGAAGGGCAGATTGCCTGGTTCAGGGCCGGTAGCACGCTGAACAAGATCAAGGAGGAGAATAAGAAAGCGGAGTTTATTTAGCAGAATTTCGGAAATCATTAGAAAGGCGGGCTCAAAAGAAAATCTCTTTGGGGTTTAAGACAATAGCTTAAACGACTTAAGCACCTTTAAGCCTCCTTGGGGGGATCGGGCCGATAAATTGGGCTCTGGTTCTTAGATAGCCTTTTTGTGATTTTTTCAACTCAGCGCCTTTTTCTTACTTTTATGAAAATCAATTGTTTGTAAAGGCACGAAATGGAAGCCGGGTCTCGTTATCACCTTCAAAACCTTCGCCATGAATACCTCCGCTGTCAATTCCAATAAACAGGATAAAAGCTGGATCTCATTTCTTGTGGCTGCGGCCATGATCACGCTCTTCCTTTTCTACATTGATGAAGGATACTATAGTTTCCGATGGATGAGCTCTGTGGGAGGTTGGGTTATTTTTGGCTTTTATTTTATAGCTATACTGATAAGCGAGCTCCTCATTTATGAACTGCTGCTAAAAAACCGCAACCTGAGGAGGCCGGTGACTTTAAGTATCTTATTGGGAGCTATTGCAGGTGTTGGTGCATTGGTTCTCTTCTTTTCATTAAAGTAGTTGCATGCACCGCCTGGCACCAGGGCCTCTGGTAATTTCTGTTGATTTTCAGAATTTTAGCTATTGAAAATTGGAATTCCACTCGATCTTTGTCTCCTTTGCGCTTTTATAAATTCAGATTTCTGAAGGTTGTAAGGCGTTTCCTGCTAAATTTGGGATCTTTGGAAATAATAGAATTGCGCTAAATGGACCAGGTCAGTGAGTTTTTCAGTAAACTCTTCAAAACTGAGGACTGGCCGCCCCGCTGGGCCTCTGGAGAATGGACGGAATTCCATGGATGGTTGTACATCATTTCTGACGTGGTGATCTGGATGTCCTATTTCGCCATTCCCTTTTTCATACTGGCTTTTATTTTCAAGAAAGATGATGTACCGCTGCCAAAGGTGTTCTGGCTGTTCGGGGCATTTATCCTGTTGTGTGGCCTCACCCACTTAATGGATGCACTGACTTTCTGGTGGCCCGCTTACCGGCTGAGTGCCTTGCTGCGGTTTTTTACCGCTGTGGTTTCTTTTACCACTGTTATCGCTCTCTTTGATTTTTTTCCGGCTGCCCTGGGGCTACGCACTTCTGGACAATATGAAAAAGAGCTGGCCAAAAGACGTGAAGCCGAGGAAAACCTGAAAGCCGCCCAATTAAGGCTCCAAACCTACAATGCGCAGGTTTTGGCGAAAAACACCGAAATCCAACAGTTTGCTTCCATAGTATCGCACGACCTGAAAGCGCCTTTGCAATCGGTGACCACCGTTGTGGATCTCCTCCGAAGGAAAACCGGTGCCCAGGCCGATCCCGAGCTTGAGGAATATTATCACTTTCTGGATGAATCTACGGAGCGTATGCGGGCGGTTATCGTTGATCTGCTCGATTATTCCAGGCTGGGTACAAATAAAAATGTGGAGACGATAAATACCCAGGATGTCCTGCAGGAGGTATTATCGGATTTGCGGGGCCGCATCGCGGAAGAAAATGCTACACTGAATCTTCCGGCACAACCGCTGCCAATCGTTAGGGGGTACCGCACCGAGTTGCGTATGATCTTCCAGAACCTCATCAACAACGCCATTAAATTTCGCAAATCTGATGTAAAACCGGTTGTGACAATTAACTGGCAGGAACGCGAAAAAGACTGGCTTTTTGAGGTGGCGGATAACGGAATTGGTATTCCTTCAAGAGAACAGGAAAAAATATTCCTGATCTTCAGAACGGCACATGGCGAAAACTACGAAGGTACAGGCATCGGCCTGGCCCATGCCCAGCGTATTGTTCAGCTGCATGAGGGGCAGATCTGGGTGGAGCCAAAACCGGACGGAGGAAGCCGCTTCTGCTTTACCATTGCCAAAAACATCGGCAACGGAAGTTCCGGACCAGCGTAAAAAAGAGAATGAGTAAGACATTTCCTACTGCATAAGCTTTTACGCTCCTTCAATACTTTTATCTTTGCCTCATAAGTAAAAAGAGAATGAGCGAAACCACACTAGCACCCGTCAACGAAGAGACAGCTACAGGCCTTGGCCTGCTCCCCGAAGAATATCAAAAGATAAAGGAAATACTGGGCCGCGAGCCCAACTTCAATGAGCTGAGTATTTACTCCGTAATGTGGAGTGAGCACTGTTCGTACAAGAACTCTATTGTATGGCTCAAAACACTTCCAAAGGACGGCCCTCATATGCTGGTGAAAGCCGGGGAGGAAAATGCCGG
>CAZNMG010000084.1:0-6700 GCA_964574075.1 uncultured Owenweeksia sp. | reverse complement strand
CCTAAGCGGGCGTAAGCAACTCAACCTGTTGCCACGCAGTGAAATGCATGCCCTTAGTTTTTCACAATACAACCAGGTGATAAGTGAGGCCCAGGTCGTCACGGGTACTCCTGAGAGCCAAATGATAAAGGAATTGGGGGAGAATATCAAAAATGCGGTGCAGGAGTACCTCGCGCAGAACAACAAGTCAGATCTTTTGGAAGGGTATGAGTGGGAGTTTAATCTCCTGAAGGACGATGATATGGTGAATGCGTGGGCTATGCCCGGGGGGAAAGTCGCCTTTTACACGGGAATTTTACCCATTTGCCAGGGCGAAAACGGGGTTGCTGTTGTAATGGGCCATGAGGTGGCCCACGCCATAGCCCGTCACGGGAATGAACGTATGAGCCAGGGGCTTGTGGCTCAGGGAGCACAGGTAGGACTGGCTGTGGCTTTAAGCGAAAAGCCGGCCGAGACCCAACAACTGGCCATGGCCGCTTTTGGGTTAGGAGCTCAGATAGGGGTTCTCCTTCCTTACAGCAGACTACACGAAAGTGAGGCCGATCATCTGGGTCTTATCTTTATGGCGATGGCAGGCTACGATCCACATGAGGCTCCTGAACTTTGGAAACGTATGGCAGCACAGGGCGGGGCAGCTCCTCCCGAGTTTCTGTCAACCCACCCCAGCAACGAAACCCGCATCAGGAAATTGAATAAATGGATGCCGGAGGCAATGGAATACTACAAGCCGAAAAATTAAAGTTTTTAATCCCATAGATTTGCAGCCTTTCAAAAATACCTGAATTTTGAAGGTTCGCGATTTTTCCAAGCTATACTTTGGTCTACTCATTCTGCACCTGGCGGTAATTTTTCGGCCGGGGAGTGAGGCGCTGCTGCTATTGAGCAAGCCGGCCCTGATGTTTGGCTTGCTGGCATTTTTTATACACAGCACGCACGGTATTGCCACTCGCACTCACTTCTGGATAGCAGGCGCCATTGGTGCTTCCCTTGTGGGCGATATCCTGTGGATGGAGATTAATGATAGCTTTCTGCCGGGCCTAATGGCATTTGCGGTGGCGCAGATCTGTTTCCTGGGGTTTTACTTTAGTCTGTCTTTTCCCATGCCTGGGAAATGGGCGTTTCCCGCAGTGTTTGTTCCCATATTGCTTATAGCCTTCCTTCACCAATTCTTTCCACAGGAACCACTGATGTACTTGTATGGGTACATTGCCCTGGGCGGATTTCATTTTATAAAGAGCGTACAGTATGCTGGAATTTTCAAGGGCACCGCAACATGGTCAGCGGTTGGAGCTTTTCTGTTGATGGTATCGCACCTGCTGCTGATTTATAACCATCTTTTGGGAGACAATAAATACATACAAATTGCGGGAATGCTCAGTTATGGAACCGCCCAGTTCCTGATAGTGCTAGGACTGCTCCCGTTGTGGCAACGGCCTATCAATAAACCTCCAGGAGATCAATCTCAAAAATAAGTACCGCGTTGGCGGGGATATCTCCTGTAGCTCTATCGCCATAGCCAAGGGCGGAGGGAATCAGTAAGATCCCACTGCCTCCTTCCTTGAATTTCGGTATCCCTTCCTGCCAGCCCTTTATCACCTGGGTAAGGTTGAATTTACTTCCTGATGAAGAACTCTGATCGAAAATTGCTCCACTGGGGAGGTAGCCTTTATACTTTACACGCACATCTGAATCAGAGCTTGGTTGCGGGCCGGTGCCCTGGGTTTCAATAACGTAGTGCAGACCCGATGTGGTGGATTGTGCATCGAGATTATGATCAGCGATGTATTGCTTTATGATCTGCTGATCGCGTTCCGTAAAATCTTCCTCTTTGTCTTTTTTGCAGCCACTAAAGAGCGCAATTGCTACCAGGCCTGCCAGCAGTTTCTTCATAGGGTGTTTTTTAGAAAGGGTAAATGTAAAATAATATGGAAAGCTTAAAGCGGATCAACATCATAGATGCATTGTACCTTTTTATCTGCATGATCGGCAAAAAAACGGCCCAGGGTTTCCACAATACCTGCTTTGGCTTTCGTAAGGGAAATACCCTCCTCAAATTTCAGTAATATTTCCATTTGGTATTGGTTCCGAAGGCGGGGTGTCAGCGGAAACTCCGGGCCAAGCACCCTGTCACCAAATAAAGCCCTGAGTTGCTTTCCCACCAAAGTGGCTGTGGCCGAAAGGTGTGCCCGGTCCTTGTGTTTTAAGGTAATCCTGATCAGTTTGCGGAAGGGCGGGTAGTGGTAATTTTTCCGTTCATACCGCTCGTCATTGTACATCTCGCGGTATTTGTTGTCCATCACCTTTCGTATGATGTTGTGGTAGGGATCTGAGGTCTGAATAAGCACTTTGCCGCGTTGCCCTTTCCGGCCCGCGCGCCCTGCCACCTGCGCCATAAGCTGAAATGCCCGCTCATGACTCCGGAAATCGGGGAAGTTCAAAAGCGTATCGGCATTCATAATCCCCACCAGGGCCACGTTTTCAAAATCAAGACCTTTCGTAACCATTTGGGTACCAATGAGGATGTCTATTTCGCCATCCTCAAATTCGGTGATGATATTTTCATAGGCATTCTTCTTCCGGGTGGTATCGAGGTCCATCCTTTTAATATTGGCCTCGGGAAGGATCAGTTTCAGGTCGTCCTCCAGCTTTTCGGTACCAAAGCCCAGAGCCTTTACATCATAGCTGCCACAGGCGGGACATTTGCTGGGGATCTGGCGTGTGTAGCCGCAGTAATGGCAACGGAGCAGGTCGATGTGCTTGTGGTAGGTGAGGGTGATATCGCAGTTTTTGCATTGGTTCACATGACCACAGTTCTGGCATTGGATCATGGTGGAGAAGCCCCGCCTGTTTTGAAAAAGGATCACCTGCTTCCCTACTTTTAAAACCTCCTTTATCTCATCAATAAGATGGCGGCTGAAGTCGCTCTGCATCTTTTTCTTCTTCCGCGCTTCCTTGAGGTCAATGCACTGGATCTCCGGCAGCGGGAGGTCTGCATATCTCTTTTCAATGCTCACGAGGCCATATTTCCCGCTAAGGGCATTGGTAAAACTCTCGAGTGAAGGGGTGGCAGAACCCAGTATGACCTTGGCCCCGTGGAGCTGAGCCAGTACCACGGCAGCATCGCGGGCATGGTAGCGTGGTGCCGGATCGTATTGCTTAAAACTTGTTTCATGCTCCTCATCCACTATTACAAACCCAAGGTTGTGAAAGGGGAGAAAGAGGCTGCTCCGCGCCCCGATCACCACAAAGGGACGATTGGGGTTTTCGACCAGCTTGAGCCAGGTCTCCACCCGCTCACGGTCGCTGAAGCGCGAATGGTAGACCAGCACCTGATCGCCAAAATACTTTCTGAGGCGGCCAATAAGTTGGGTGGTAAGCGCAATCTCAGGAACCAGGTACAGCACCTGCCGGCCTTCATTGAGCTGTGTCTCAATAAAGCGGACATAAATTTCCGTTTTACCCGATGAGGTGATGCCGTGCAATAAAACCACCTCCTTTTCGCGGTGGGCTTCCTCTATTTGCTGTAGGGCCTCCTGCTGGTGAGGGTTCAGTTCGAAGAACTCCTTTCGTATGTCGTTGTGGGATTCGGTTTCGGGCGTATCATAAAAAATTTCAACGTAACCTTTTTCCTCCAGGCCTTTCAGGGACGAATCAGTAGCCTTTGCCAGTTTGAGCAGCCTGGCTGCCGGCACCGCGGCAAAATCATCCTGTTTCTCCCCCGGGTTTTCTCCCGTCATTTTAAAATAGGAAAGAATGATATCCTTCTGCTTAGGCGCCCTTGCCAGATCCTCGAAAATCGCTTTGAGGCCATCGCCATTCATGGTGGCATTGAGCTTCACCATTTTCTTCTGCCGCGGTTTGTAGCCCCCTTTTATTTCCTCTTCCAAAAGGATGTAGTGCATTCCCAGCAGCGACTGGATTACCTTCAGCGGGTTTTTTAGCCCGGTTATCTCACTGATCTCCTTAATACTCAGTGCTTCCTGCTGGTCCAGCGCTTCCATCACCAGAAATTCATGGTCGTTCAGTTCCTCATCCTCCACCTTTTTCAGGTGGTTCTTAAGGATGATGGTTTCGCTTTCGAGCTTCAGGCCGGCAGGAAGGGCTGCGGTCATCACTTCGCCCATAGTGCAGAGGTAGTAGTCGGCCAGCCAGCGCCAAAAGTGGAGTTGATTCTGGTCTACCACCGGATGTTCGTCCTCTACATCAATGATGTCCTTTGGCGTAAAATCACGGGGGGCATTTTGGTGTACCTCCAGTACCAGGGCGGTGTAAAGCTTGCGCTTGCCAAACTGCACCACTACCCGCTTACCCGGTTCCAGAGCGGCTGCGAGCTCAGGGGGAATGCGGTAAGTGAAGTTCTGTGGCAGAGCCAGGGGGAGGATTACATCAGCGAAATGGGACATAGGGCGCAAATGTAGTATAAGCCCCCTAAATCCTCCGATGGGTTACGTTTAATCCGTCTAAAGAAGGAGGAGCAGTGTCACCCCGAGTCATCCTGACGTAAGGAAGGATTCTATCGCAGGGTGCCCGGTTTTTGGATTCGGGTTTTATTGAATTTGTATATCACCCTTCGATACAAATTTTCTCCGCTACGCTGCGAAAATTCACTCAGGGTGACAGAGGATATGGCTTTTTAATCTTGTTCTAATGAAGATTATGGGTAGTGTCACCCTGAGTGATCCTGACGATAGGAAGGATCGTATCGAAGGGTACACGATTTTTGGATTCGGGGTTTTATTGAATTCGTAGATCACCCTTCGATACAAATTTTCTCCGCTACGCTGCGAAAATCCACTCAGGGTGACAAGGGATGTGGCTTTTTTTATATTGTTCTAATGAAGATTATGGGTAGTGTCACCCTGAGTGATCCTGACGCTAGGAAGGATTGTATCAGCTTGCCCCGCAGAATTGCGGGGAAGGGTACACGGCTAGGGAAAGGAGCGTATTTTGATTTTAGTTTATCACCCTTCGATACATCCCGAATTGCTGCGCATTCGGAATACTCAGGGTGACAGAGGAATGTTACTTGGCAAAGGCCTTTTTTCCTACTGATTTCCCACTGAATTACTTTTTCCCATTCTAACTCCCTTTCCTGCTCCCCTCATATAGATCATACCTCACCAGCCAGCAATCGAGGTTGCCGTTTTTAAGAGGGATCTTTAGTGAGGGTTTCAGGCCTACGTTTTTCAGGCCTTCCTTGCTCGATGTGAAAATCCAGGCAGTGTAGCCGGCAAAATCTTTTTTAAGGGTATCGCCAATGCCGCTGTACAACTCCGGAATATTTGCCTCGAATTTTTCGCCATAAGGCGGGTTGAATACCAGCACTCCCGGCTTTTTTAGTTCTACCGATGGATTGAAATTCAGGAAGTCGTTTTTCTCGATGTGGATCTGTTCCTCCATCAGCGCCTCTTTGATGTTTTTATGGGCCTTGAGGATTACCCGGCTGTCCTTATCAAAGCCATTGATGGTAAAGTGGAAATTCTTCTCCTTTTGCAGCGCCTTTTCAAAAAGAAGGTCAAAAAGCTCTGCGTCAAAATTCTTCCAGTTTTTAAAGGCATACTCTTTACGGAATACTCCCGGAGGAATGTTGTGGGCCATGAGCGCAGCTTCGATGAGGAATGTACCCGAGCCGCACATGGGGTCAATGAAATGGGCCAGACCATTCCAGCCGGTAAGCTTTAATATTCCGGCTGCCAGTACTTCATTGATGGGGGCAATGTCAGCAAACTGACGGTATCCCCGCCTGTGCAGCGAGTGGCCCGAACTGTCAAGCGAAATCACCACATTTTCATTGGAAATATGCACATCAATACGGATATGGGGATCACTGGTATCCACCGATGGCCGCTCCCCGAATTTCTCGCGAAATCGATCGGCCACGCCATCGTTCAACTTTTGGGCAATAAACAGGCTGTTGCGGTATTGCCGCGCAAAAACGGTAGCACTCACCAGGAATGTCTTGTCGAGATCAAAGTGATCCTCCCAGGCAATGGCCTTTACCTTTTTATAGATTTCCTCCTCATTTCGCGCCTTGAATTCGGAAATGGGAACAATGATCCGCAGGGCAGTGCGCAGCCAGAGGTTGCTCTTGTACAAAAAGCCGAGGTCACCGGTAAAAGTCACGCCCCGGTTTATTTTCTTAATATCCATGGCCCCCAGTTGGCGAAGTTCCTTGGCAAGCACTTCCTCCAGCCCCGACTGGGTTTTGGCCAGCATTCTCAAATTATCTTTCAATGTCGAAGGTTTCTATCCGCAATTCGGTGAAATCATCGTCACCTACTACGGCTTCTGAAAATATCAGTTCGTTTTCCACGGTATCATTCGGGGCAAGATCAAGCAGCAGGGTGTCTGCCCACACCTTGTCATTCTGCGAAAGCTGTACGGCAAATCCCTTCAGGACCTGCTCATCAGCCGTGGTTTTGAATTGCACACCATATACTTCACTGGCACCTACCCTGGTGGTGAATATTTCCTTCGATACCAAAAACTGGTTTTCTTCCTTTGAAGCGGATTCTCTCTGGCAACCGAAGAGGGCTACCATTAGGAAACCTACTATAACTGCACGCATTGTGATAATTTTTTGGCGAAAGTACTAAAAGCTGAGTTCGGCTGATGAGTTTCATTCCGGGCGGAGAGGAGCGTAGACCCGGAATCTCATGCATAAAACGTGATCCGTTTAAGCATGAGACCCCGGCTCTAT
>CAZNMG010000083.1:0-2602 GCA_964574075.1 uncultured Owenweeksia sp. | reverse complement strand
TAGTAAGGGAGATCAGGGAACTGCCTGCGCAGGGAAGCATTGGCAAACAGATTACCGAAGCCGCCTTCAATATCCACCCAGCTATCAATTTTTGTTGCTCCGGTTTTGAAGCTGGTTTCGTAAAAAATATCCTTGATGCTGTGTAAATGCAGAGCCAGGGCTTTTATCATTCGGCCTCGCTCCTGAAAGGTCATTTTGCGCAAAGCGGGGCCGCCTTTTTTCCGGCCGTAGTCGAGTATACTCTCATAATCCAGCCCCTTGCTGGAAACGATGCCAATGGGTTCTCCTGATATAGCGTCTGTGGCCATAAGCTCTTCACCATCTCCACTCACCCATTCGCCCAGGACGTAGTTCTGTATATTTTTCATGTGTTGCCGGTTTTTTTTTGGAAAGGGGCAAAGGTACGGGGATGAGTGAAGAGAGGCAATTAAGAAGATTTGTTAAGTTTACCCCCGAACCGTTTCTGAAAAATCAATTTAAATCGAAAATGAAGAAAATCATTTTTCTGATTATACTGTCTACCAGCTTTTATGGCAGCGCCCAAATGAGTATTGGAACACCCCAGCTATTAGGCTTTGGCGGAAAGGAAGTCAGCCCGGAGATCCTCGATTCATTTCTCAAAACCGAAACGGTATTTTTCTATACTCCTGACGAGGAAAGAGAGATTGAGCAATACAAAAAGCTGTTGCAGGATCAATGGGATTTAACACCCCTACTGTTTGTTCCAGTTGCAGAAGCAGAAGCTTACTATAAAAATCCTACCCAATACAGCTATTTCAGCCGTAGGTCTCAAGCCATTTTGACCGATCTTAACTGTAAGATTATAGTTGACGGCTTTATGCTTCGATTAGTTCTACATCACTCCATAAATGGGGAAGATCACCCTCTTGCATCTATATTTTTGAGTCCTTCATCGATGGATTTAAAACTTGTAAACGAAGAGATCATACCTAATCTTCGTATGGATAAATGGTGCATTGGGTTAAATGAGGATTCTCAAAATAATTTAGACAAGGCTTACCATTATCTGATGTTCGAAAGCTCTTTCACCAACTTCAATCCCTACTACTTAAAACTGTATTTAAACCAAATAAGTCTCGAATTGAAGAAGAACACGGGCTTCGGTATAAAATCAGAGGTGTTTAACAAATCCCTTATGGCCTCGTTGGCTACCAGGAAGCTCCTGATTCCACAAGAAATATTTGAGATAACAGACCCTGACCTGGGTGCATTTCCAGGCGCGATTACGCAGCTTTTAGAGGACTATGATTATGCTTATGAGGTGGTGAGCAACAAAGACATTGAAAAGCTGCTGTTAAAAGGTCCATCTTCGGAAGAACACTTTCTGCTTATCCCTGCGATAATGAACCTGAATATGCGCTACCTCGGTATCTATTCACCCGAAGGTGAACTTATTTTTCAGCAAATACAGCCCGGAATAAAGAAATACCTAGTACAAAAAGATTTTAAAAAGCTGTCTAAGGAGGTTAAAAAAGCCTCTTAAGAAAGCCGTCTGTGGCATTCGAAGGCATTCTTCCTATACCCGGTAAGTAACGGCATTAATACTCATGCCGGCTCCCACGGAGGCCATCAGAATGACGTCCCCGGGATTTAACTCGTGCCCCTCCATCTCATTTTTAAGTAACAAATCGAGCAAGGTGGGAACGGTGGCCACCGAGCTATTCCCCAGGTTATAGATGCTCATAGGCATTATTCCTGTTGGGACGGTTTTCTTATAGAGCTTGTAAAAGCGTTTGATGATAGCTTCATCCATCTTTTCGTTGGCCTGGTGGAGCAGCACCTTTTTTACGTGGTCAATTCCCACCCCCGCTTCATCGAGACATTTTTGCATAGCCGTGGGAACGTGGGTAAGAGCAAATTCAAAAATCTTATGCCCCATCATTTTAATGTACGTGGTATTGCCGGGCTTCTCAGGCCGGGACGATTTATCGGAATAAAGATAGTAAGCTTCTTTTTCGGTGTGGGTCTGAGAGGCGGTACTAAGTATTCCAGAGCCACTGCTGTTCTCCCTGGCTTCCACTACTGTAGCACCCGCGCCATCAGAAAATATCATGGAGTCACGATCGTGTGGGTCAATGGTGCGCGACAAGGTTTCTGCGCCAATTACGAGGTATCTTTTGCCCTGCCCTGCTAATATATAGGTATAGGCCGTTATGAGGCATTGGATCCACCCGGGACAGCCATATAAGAGATCAAAGGCTATACAGTCAGGATTCCGGATCTTCAAATCAAATTTTACACGTGTGGCAAGGGTTGGTACCTGCGATGATTGTGCCCGGCCATATGGAATATCGCCAAAGTTGTGTGCTAAAATTATTCCATCAAGAGATTCGGGATCGATTCCGGCATCATCTAGTGCTCTTTGCGCAGCAATAGTAGCCAGGTCAGAATTCTGCTGCTCAGGCCGCGCATATCTCCGTTCCCGAATACCGGTTATCTCCTCAAACTTTTTGATAGTAAGCAGGGGATCCTGCTCAATTTTTTCTCCTTTTTCATTGTAAAACTCATGTTGTGCAAAGGAGGAATTGAGTATCCTCACATCAGGAATGCAGCTTCCTGTGCCGATAATTTCAAGATTCAT
>CAZNMG010000082.1:0-6545 GCA_964574075.1 uncultured Owenweeksia sp. | reverse complement strand
ACGGATAATCTCACCAAAGAAAAGCTTTGGCAAAAAAGTAATGATAAGACATCCTTAAAAAGACCGGCTAAACCCCAGCGTGGGCAAAAAGACCGGAATTGATTCCTGTACGATCTTATTGACATCAATGGACGTCTGAAGGTAATTGGCTTTCAATAAAAAACCCCATTGCCCCGGCAGTTGGTAGCCAATGCCGGCTGCGGCAAAAAACCCAGTCCCAAAGGTGGTGATTTCCGTTGCCTGGTAGTTTAGCGGATCATTGTAGGTGGGAAGCGTGTAGGTTTGTCCGGCTATCTCAACAATATTTTGCTCCACCTCCACAAAATTCATATCCAGGCCAGCTTCCACCAGGGTATAGAAGTTTTCCCTGAAAGGAAATTTTTTACCAACTCCCAGCCCGATGTGTGAGCGCGACTCCTTCCCGCTGATGTTAGCCCTTTCCAAAAAGGGTTCTGTGGAGTTGGGCTGACTGGTGCGCTCAACAAGCAGGGTGAAAATACCGGCCGCGGTCAGTTTTACACTTCTGAAATACATGGAGAACATCCAGCCTTTATTGAAATTGTACGAAAGCTGGAGATCAAAGGCCGCTGTACTGTTGTACCTCATATCATTGGCGTACTCCGAAAGTTCAAAGTTATACCCGCCAAGTGATTCGCGGATCTTCGGTTCGGTTTGAGGGTTGGTAAGCAGGTTCTGAAGGCGGCTTTCGCTATTACCAAAGTTGATGCCCGCATCATCTGCATTGTAATAACTTGCGGTGGCATCACCGGAAACATAGTAGCCCACAGCAAGACCCACCGTCCAGGCCGGGATACTGTCCTCCTGTTGGGCGTGAACCTTACCAACGAGGGAAACCATTAGCAGTAATAAAACCGGGAAAAACTTCATGTGCGAAAAATTGAAAGTGAGACAGGGTGCAAATTAACAGAACTTTGGCAAAGCCTTAAGAAATCCCCACTTTGTTTTAACCCAATACCTTCCTCAGCAATTGTGATTTAAGTTACATTTGTTCAACTGAACCCAAAGAAGACCAGATTCACTTCTTCATTTCTGTTGCTGCAGTTTATTAAAAGGAATATGACCTATAACGGTCGGTTCTTCAAATCTTGTGGTATGCTCAAAATTACTCTGTTTTTTACTTTCAGCTGCCTGGCTGTGTCCTCACAGGCCCAAAACCTTGTGCTCAACGGGAGTGTGCGAAGTACCGGCAACGAGGCAGTTCCTTACGCCACGGTGATGCTTCATGTGGCTGCCGACAGTAGTCTCGCCAAGGTTGAGATGAGCGATGGCAACGGCAATTTCCGGCTCAGAGGGCTGGCCGCTAACCAGTATTACCTTGCCATTCAGAGTATGGGCTACCGTACCCATACTTCAGCGGCATTTGAGCTCAATGAAAATACCACACTTCCTATAGTAGCCTTACAGCCCGCTACCGAAAATCTTGACGAAGTTACCGTGCAGGCCACCAAAGCCACCCTGGAGGTGCTTCCGGACAAGACTGTTTTCAACGTTTCGAGCTCGCTTGCTGCCACAGGAACCAACGGCATTGAGCTGCTGCGTAAAGCTCCGGGACTGGTTATTGACAACAATGACAACATCATCCTTGAGGGAAAAAGCGGAGTGCAGTTTTATGTGAATGGAAAGCCTCTGCAACTGGCGGGTGAAGATCTCAGTAACTATCTCAAAAATCTTCAGGCTGACCAGATTGAAGCTATCGAGCTTATTACCCAGCCTTCGTCTAAATACGATGCTGCCGGTTCGGCCGGTATTGTAAATATCCGACTTAAAAAAGATCTCCGTTTTGGTACCAACGGTACGCTCACCTCTGGTTACACCTACGGCAAATATGGCCGGTGGAACAACAGTCTATCGCTGAACCACCGCAACCGCAAGCTGAACTTCTATGGCAACTATGGCAATAATCTTTATAAGTATTATAATTTTATTGATCTCTACCGTCAGCAGGCGGGCATCATTTACGATTCACGGTCGGCAACGGTGGCGGAAGGTTTGAGCCAGAACCTGCAGGCAGGGATGGATTACTTTGCAACCTCCCGCAGCACCTTTGGCATAACAGCCACCGGAAGCCTGAGGAAAGACGATCCTGTAAACAACGGGCGAACCATAATCAGTTTTGAGGGGGCGGATACGGTTCAGAAGATATTGGTATCCCAAAATGTGACCGATGTTTTTAACCGCAACCTCTTTCTGAATGCAAACTACAGGTTTGAAGACACCTCTGGGCACAGTCTCTCCCTTGACCTCGACTACGGTATTTATGAAGCCAACCGTGATAGCTATCAACCCAATGCCTACTATTCTGGAAATGAGGAGGTTTTGCTTCTTGAGCGGAACTATAGGATGAATACTCCGCTACAGATCCATATAATGTCCGCCAAAACGGATTACGAGTTTACCGTGCTGGAAACGGTGACCGGGGTGGGTGCCAAAATTTCGAAAGTGAGTACCGATAACCGGTTTGAATTTTATAATGTGAGCGGTAACAGCACCACATTCAACAATGACCGGAGCAATAACTTTGGTTATGAGGAGCAGGTAAGTGCAGGCTATGTAAACCTCGCACGCAGCTTTAACAAAGTAAAGGTTCAGCTTGGCCTGCGTGCGGAGCATACCCTGTCCGAAGGGCTCCTGAGTTACTTTAACAACAACAATGACAGCCTTGTAGCCAGAGAATACCTCGACTGGTTTCCCAGTGGTGGCGTGACCTATGATCTGAATAAAAGCAACAACCTTTCGCTCACCTACTCCAGGCGTATCACCCGGCCCAATTATGAGCATCTGAATCCTTTTGAGTATGTGTTGGACGAACTTTCATTTCGCAAGGGGAACCCGTTCTTGCAACCGCAGTACACCAATAACCTGAGGCTGGGCCACACCTTTAAGTACACCCTCAACACTGCGCTGACCTATAGCTATGTCCAGGATTTTTTTGCACAAGTCACGGATACCATTGGCGGCAACCGCAACTATCTCACCACGAGGAACGTGGCCGATCAGCAGGTGATAAGCCTCAGTGTATCGTATCCTTTTAAAGTTAAGGAGTGGTGGGAAGTGTACCTGAGCGTAAATGCCTACCAAAGTATTTTTACGGCTAATGCCCCTGAATTTGTGCCGATAGAGCGAAAGACATTGAGTCTGTATGGCCAAAATACGCTGAAACTGCCGGGGGAGTGGAGCCTCCAGGTCAGTGGGTGGTTCAATACGCCTTCCATCTGGGGCGGTACCTTCCGAACCAAAAGCATGGGCTCTCTGGATCTGTCGCTGCAAAAGCGGTTTTTGGATGATAAACTCTCGCTACGGCTGGCCTTCCGCGATATTTTATACACTACACCATGGGTGGCCGATGTGGAATACAGCGCCCTTACCACGCACGGCAGAGGTGGGCATGACAGCCGCCAGGTGAGCCTTAGTCTTAGCTATAATTTTGGCAACCAAAAGCTTAAAGCGGTGAAGCTTCGTGAGGGTGGCCTTGACCAGGAGAGCGACCGGCTGGAGTAAAGCGTTCCTAAAAAGACCTGTTGCCACCACAACAGGTAGGTTCGGCAATTTTGACCTTCTCCTTCTTTAAGTCTATTACAGCCAGGATTTTCATTTCCAGCCATACCCTGGCACTTCTTTTACGGGCCCAATCTCCCTTCCGGAACCCGGGAATGTCACATTGCCTTTGATGTTTATCGGGTCGCTAACCCCGGAGAAGGATCCGGTAGTTAGAACCATCATGGTGAGAAATCCATTAATACCCCAAACAAAGATCAGATCATGCAAAATGGAGAAGGATTTTTTGGATTTATTACACCTTTAGCTGAGGCATGTGCCGCTATCACCGAACTTTTGGGTATACTCATCATCACCGTGCTGGCAGCGTACTCGCTGATATATGCGGCAGTTCAGTTAACCAAAAAAGTTGATGCCCAGGAGGTGTTTCACAGGGTACGGCAACGTTTGGGCCGGGGCATTTTGCTTGGGCTGGAGTTTTTGGTTGGAGCCGACATTATTCACACGGTCGCTGTTGATCTTTCCTTCGAAACGGTGGGTGTATTGGCTGTAATCGTTGTTATTAGAACCTTCCTGAGCTTTGCGCTCGATCTGGAGCTTACAGGAAAATGGCCATGGCAGAAGGCAAGGACTCCTGCAAAATCTTAGGACCCCGTTTCAAAGCCAGATTAGGATCAATTCTGATGCCTTCTTCGAATTGTCCTGACTTTCCAATAGCCCATTTTGTAATAGGTAAAAGCCACGGCAGCCGCCAATAAATTTGAAATGGGAAAAGACCACCAAATGCCTTCCGGGCCGAGGCTGGTATTGTGGGATAAGACATACGCAAGCGGGAACCGTACAATCCAAAGGCTGAATACGGAGATCAGCATAGACGCCTTTGTAAACCCTGCACCGTTGAAGACGCCATTCAGCACCTGCTGTACGCCCAGGAGACCAAAACTGGGTGCCATTATCTTTATGAACATAGCGCCATCCTTTATCACCTGTGGATCATTGGGAACAAAAAAAGCAGTGAGCTGCTCCGCAAATATGAAAAGCAGTATACCTACTCCCGTAAGGCCCCAGAATGCGACCTTATTACTCAGGTCCCCGATCTTTTCGGCCCGTTTTATTTTGGAGGCACCAATATTCTGACCCACCAGGGCGGTGGTGCCAATGGCCAGGCCGAGCGCTGGAACCACCACAAGCATAAGAATTCGGGCGCCCACGCCATAGGCGGCTACCACCTCACTTCCAAAGCTTGTTACCAGCATCACCATTACCGTCATTCCGGCTGCCCGCGTTGATTGATCAAGGCTGGCGGGAAGACCCATGGCAAACAACCGTCTGATCCATGGAAAATCAAATTTCATATCCGACAGGCGTATCTTAATACCCACTCTTCCCCGCCAGAGAATAAACAGCCCGATGACGGCAGAAAGGCCCTGTGTGATGACGCTGGCCATGGCTGCCCCAGCCACACCGTATCCCGGTATGGGGCCGTAACCGAAAATGAACAGCGGGTCGAGTATCAGATTCAGGAATACGGTAAATAATACAATGTACATGGGCAGCATCACGTTACCAACTCCCCGCATAAGCGACTGGAAAACGAAAAACATAAAGAGGAACACAAAGCCCAGTGATGAAACCTTGAAGTAGTCTACCGAGTCGGCAAAGATTTCAGGACCTGCACCTACCAGCCGCATTAATGGTGAGGCTGCAAAAAAACCCAGAGCCGCCAAAAGGATAGAAATAAAGAAGATCACCAGAACCGTTTGCGAGGAACTGTAGTTTACTTCATCCTGGTTGTCGGCTCCCTTGAATTGCGAAACTATAACCGTTCCCGCAAGGGTAAGGCCGCCACCAAGAGAGAGCACAAGGAAGAGGATAGGAAAACTGAGGCTCACGGCTGCCACAGCATTGGCACCCAATCGGCCCAGCCAGAAGGTATCGATAAGCTGGTAGGCCGTTTGCAGAATATTCGCAAAAATGATGGGCAGCGCAAGATTTATCAGCGAATGAAGGATTTTACCTTCCGTATATTTCCTGTTCTTTTTGGGCTTCACAAAATAGGGGTGGACTAGAATTGACGATTCTGAAACTGCACATTTGCAAAAGTATGGATCATTAAATGGTCAACTGAAGAATATGTTTAGCAATACGGGCTGATCATGGAGTGGGAAAAGGTTTTTCTTTACTCTTTATCTTCCCCTGAAAATTTCACATCATGAGCAGAGGATTTGTAAAGGAAGGCGACCAGGAAGAGGCTCCGTTTATTCCGCCACGGGCTGCACTGCCTCCGGGCGAAATAAATTATGTGACCCCTGCCGGCATGGAATCTCTGATTGGGGAAAGGGAAGAACTTGAGAAGGAACGGACGCAAAACCGTTCTGCCAACGATACCGAGCGCAGGCACCACACCATGCTTATTGATGGAAAATTGAACCTGCTCAATGAGCGCATCAGTTCGGCCCGAATTCTCGATCCGGCAACCCAACCGAAGGATGAAGTACGCTTTGGGGCGATCGTATCCATTGAAAACCTGAGCGGCCCCATGAAGGGAAAAACAATGAAGCTCAACATTGTGGGTGTGGACGAGGCCGACCTTAAAAAGCAGAAAATTGCCTTTGTGGCCCCACTTGCCCGCGCAGCGATGGGTAAGAAGAAGGATGAGGAATTTGAGTTGCAACTGGGGGAGGAGAAACGCAGAATGAGAGTCGTCAAAATCGCCTACCCCCCGCATTCATGAGCAAACGCGCACTCAAACAGTACTTAAGCGGATTGACGAAAAAGCAGCTGGAGGGGCAGGTGCTGGATCTGTACCAGCGGTTTAAAGAAGTGAAAACCTATTATGATTTTACCTTTAATCCACAGGAGGACAAGCTGATAACCGAAGCTAAATTTAAGATCTCCAAAGAGTATTTTCCGCCAGGAAAGCGAAAGCCCAAGGCAAGGCGGTCGGTGGCGCAAAAGTATTTTAAGCATTTTACACAAATAGGAATGCATGCGCCTTTACTGGCGGATCTTATGCTTTACAATATAGA
>CAZNMG010000081.1:0-2577 GCA_964574075.1 uncultured Owenweeksia sp. | reverse complement strand
GAGGGAAGCATTGGCGTAGTGTTGATGAAAAGCTTATCGGAATGAACCGGCAAATTGCCAGTTTGCAAAAGGTACTCGGTGGAGTGGAGGACCTCGCTTAAAATTGACGTATTCGCCTCTGTACAATGTCGTTTTCACATTGCAGAATGATGGTGGTTTCTTTCTAATTTCCGTTGCTGAAATCGTCCTCATCTAATGGAAAATCATAGCGATAAACCCACGCCCGAACCAGTGGCTTATGTGCCCCGTGGTTCTATCTGGCACGAGCTGAAAAATGCGCTTCGCGGAACCGAAGCAGACTACACCAGGATCAGCATGAGGAAGGCGATCTTTCTACTTGCGGTACCGATGATCCTCGAGCTGGTGATGGAGTCGGTATTTGCCGTGGTGGATATTTATTTTGTAGGCAAGCTGGGTGCTTCGGCTGTAGCCACTGTTGGGCTTACCGAAACTTACCTGTTCCTTCTTTACTCTATCGCCATGGGCCTTTCCATGGCCGTTACGGCAATCATTGCGAGGAGAATAGGTGAAAAGAAAAAGAAGGAGGCCGGGGCTTCGGCCGTACAGGCGATTTATCTGGCCATTCTGATATCCATCCCCTTTTCCCTGGCTGGTATTTTTTATGCGAAGGAATTGCTTGCTCTAATGGGAGCAGACCAATGGGCGCTGGAACATGGGTATCGCTACACCCAATGGATGCTTGGCGGGAATGGCATCATCATTTTGCTTTTCGTGATCAATGCCATCTTTCGTGGTGCGGGTGATGCAGCCATAGCCATGCGTGTGCTTTGGATTGCCAATGGTATAAACTTAGTGCTGGACCCTTTGCTGATCTTCGGGTGGGGGCCTGTCCCGGCCATGGGGATAGAGGGGGCGGCCATTGCCACAAATACCGGTCGTGGTGTTGGTGTGATAATTCAGTTGTGGGTTCTCTTTAAAGGGAGTAAGCATATCCGGGCCACCTTTGCTCAGTTGTACTGGGATGCAAAGGTGATGCTGGGCATTGTAAAAACTTCCCTGGGAGGTGTGGGTCAGATGATCGTGGCAATGACTTCGTGGATCTTTTTGATGCGGATATTAGCGGACGTGGGGAGCGAGGCCGTGGCCGGCTCCACCATTGCCCTTCGCATAGCGATGTTTACCCTGATGCCGGCCTGGGGGTTGTCCAATGCCGCAGCTACCTTGGTGGGGCAAAACCTGGGAGCGGAACACCCTGACCGTGCCGAATCGGCTGTGTGGAGAACCGGGTTTTACAATATGATCTTCCTGGTTCTGGTGTCGCTATTGTACTTCTTCTTTAATGAATCGCTGATGCGGATATTTACCGATGATGCAGCGGTGATTGCTGTAGGGTCCACCTGGTTGCGCATCCTTTCGTATTCCTATTTTGTATATGGATGGTGGATGGTGGCTACTTCAGCATTCAACGGATCGGGGGATACAAATACTCCCACTAAGATCAACCTGGTATTTTTCTGGCTCATTCAGATTCCGCTGTGCTACTTCCTGGCGCTGCATCTTGATCTGGGATATTCGGGTGTTTTCTGGGGTGTGTTTGTTTCCGAAACCTCTGTCGGACTTTTCACTTTGTGGCTTTTTACCAGAGGGAAATGGAAGCTGGTGAAAGTTTGAATGATATTTATCTTCGAAAGGTTTCTGTTAAAATGCTGACTATCCAAATTTTAAAATAAATGACAAAGCTTACCTCAATATCTTTAGTTGCGATACTTTCCTCATGCGGAAGTTCAGCCTCTCAAAACCCGGTAGAAGCCTCTCCACGGCTGGTTGGAGGCCCATGCGAAGGGTGTGAGGCGATTTTTGAGTATGGAGAAATGTCTCTCGCCCCGGTTGACACTTTGCCTGGCTTTGATGAACAGGGGCCAAAGCTTAAGATCTACGGTACCGTTTTTCAAAAGGACGGCAAAACCCCTGCGGAGGGAGTGGTCCTTTATGTTTATCACACCGATGGAAACGGGATTTATGCCACAAGGGGCGGAGAAACCGGATGGGCAAAAAGGCATGGTTACCTCAGGGGCTGGGTAAAAACAGGCAAGGATGGAAAATATACCTTCTATACGTTAAAACCCGGGCCTTATCCTGAAAGCAATACCCCGGCTCATATTCACCCCACCATATTGGAACCTGACGGAAAATATTACTGGATCGAGAGCTATCATTTTGAAGGCGATCCGCTGCTGAGAGAAAACGAAATTTCCCCGGTTAATCCCCGCGGAGGGCGCACAGGCCTGGTAAGCCTGAAAAGGGAGGGCGACCTCTGGGTTGGCACCCGCGACATAGTATTGGGGCAAAATGTTCCTGGTTACGAATAACCACAATTCTGCAGTAAAAAAAAGCCCTTCAGGAAAATCTGAAGGGCTTTTACCATTGAAGCGTTCGAAAACCAACCTAAACTCCTTTCAAAGTTATCATTGCAAATACTTCTACCCTAAAAAAATAGTCAACAGAGGAGGTGAGTAATAAAGAGCAGCTTAGGTTCTGAGGGAGGAGAAAAAGTTATATTACTTTTTCGAAGCAGAGCTTTATTCCGGTCTTTTCAATGTTAAAAAAATACGCACC
>CAZNMG010000080.1:0-2561 GCA_964574075.1 uncultured Owenweeksia sp. | reverse complement strand
ACTCGGTGCACATCGACTACCTGGGACTGTCGTTTTTTCCGCTGGGGCTACAGCTGAGAAATGCCAGCTTTTCAGTCCATGTGCCCTCCGATTCGGTAATTGTGCTTTGGAAGGGACAGATCGATTTTGCAGAAGCCGGTGATGTGAATTGGTGGGAGGTGCTGATGAAGGATCGCTGGGATATCGGGAATGCTAAGGTAACAGGGGGCGAACTACACTGGATCACCCAACCTAAAGATTCCGCCAAAGCACCAAACAATGATGAAAAGGCAAATAAGGATCCCTTACAGCTTTTGATACACGACCTATCCCTTATAGATATGGACTTAAACCTGCGAAGGGATTCATTTGAAGTATCCCTGCATACCAGTATACAAATAGATAGCCTGGGCATTAATAAGAGCAAGGGTGACAAATGGGGCGTGGAACGGTTTGCCATACAATCCCGTGATGCTGTTTTTACAGAGGCCTCTTCCAATCACAAGTTGAGCTATCGCCTCCTCAATTATGATTCCCGGGACAGCGTATTCGTAATGGAGGGGTTTAAGCTAAAACCTAAAACTTCGAGGGAGGAATTCAGTGGAAAGTATGACTATAGGAAATTACAGGCTGACCTCTCGATTGAAAGAATTCAATTGTCAGGGATAAACTGGGACCGGCTCAAAACCGGTCTTTTTGCACGGAGTATGCTGGTGGATAGTGCTAATGCCAACCTGTTTATAGAAATTAATAAACCTTCTCCAGACAAGATCAGACCACTCCCCTCGAAGCAGATCCTGAACATTCCATTCCCGATTTCAATCGATACTATTGAAGTGCGCAATGGCCAGCTGGAATTTGAACCAAAAGGAGGAAAAAAAGGGGGGCAGGGCCGGCTAATAGCCGACCGGGGAAATTTCAAAATCTACCCCTTCAGCAATGTGAATGACACCATTAGTGCCGAGCTCAACCTGGAGGGATCGGTCCGGTTTATGCAGAATGCCACCCTACACCTCAATAGCCATTTTTACGAAAACAGCCGGCAGCAGGCATTTGATGTGGAAGCCTCACTTGAGAGTGCAGAATTTGTCAGCTTCAATGCTATTATAGAGCCCCTTACCGGTTTGAGCATCACCAGCGGCCACTGCAGCGCGATGCGGTTGAGTATGCATGGTAATAATTACATCTGCGAAGGTGACCTGGATATTGCATATACTGATTTCAAGATCGACTTTTCGGCCAAAGATGGCGAAGAGGGGAACCTGTTTAAGAGTGCAAAAAAGTGGGTGGTGAATAATGCTGTTATCAATACCAATAATGATCTCGGAAATGATAACGGGACCATAAGTTTTAAAAGGGATCCCCGGAAGGGCTTTCTGAGCTATTGGTGGAAGGCCATGGAATCCGGTTTGCTTGATGCTGCACTTTTAGTGGACCCCAGCGCTTTAAAAGCGAAATAACTGTTGCCCGGATTTCCCCCGGGTAAGTTTAAATATTGCAGAAATTTCAATAAACCCTGCTGGACTACTACCATACCCCCGACACAAAAAATCTCTTGAGGAAAAAGGCCTTTTTTCCAAAGGTATGTTTACCTTTATTTTCCCGACCTTCAACCAAGTATGATCAGATTTAATACTTTTAGCCCTCTTTTTAGCCAATTCTCCTTTGGCGTTAAGCAACAAAAAAAACAAATGCGCCTATCGCAGCGGTTACAGGAAAAGGGTTGGCTTGTTGCCGCTATCATATTAATCTTTTCCTTCTCCTCACTCCTTGGCGTAAATCAATATCATTATGGAATGTGGAACCAGTTCATAGCCCTGCCCTGGTTTTACGATATGATTGATCCGGCCCTTTTTCCAAACGACCTTGTCGTGGAGCAACGCCTCAGTTCACCCTCATTTTACAATCACCTGCTAAAAGCTCTTTTGCCATTAACCGGGGGCGATATAGCTCTTTTACACTTTGGGGTTTTTACCGTTGTGCACATTGCCACTTTTGCGGCTTTTTACCTGTTGGCTTTTCGTTTTTTTGAAAATCACCGCGCTGCCTTTTTTACCCTCGTGGTAATGGGTTTTTCATTTCCCATTATTGGCTCCATCTCTATCTGGGACAGTGTTCTCATGGAACGCACCGTGGCGCTTCCCTTGCTGTTATTCTCGCTCATTTATATGCTCAATAAAAAGTGGCTACCAGTAGTCATCCTCCAGGGTATTGCTTTTAATATTCACCCTCTTTCGGCAATGTACTTTATCTGCTGCAGCTGGCTTGGAGTTTTGGTAGCCGAAGGTTTCCGATGGAAAACCGCCCGCTATTGGTTTTTGCTCGCGGTAGTGATGTTGCCTGTGCTCTGGTTTAAAGCCAAGTATGGAAGTGGTGAAAATCCGATAACTGTCACACAGGAATGGATGAAGGTAATGCACCTCCGAAATGCTCATCACACCTTTCCCAGTTTCTTCAGCGTCCTCGATTTTGTAAAGGCATCGCTGATCATTGTCACTTATTTCCTGGTAAGCCGGTCCAGGCGCTTTACCCCTTTTACCAGGCACTGGCTCAAGGGCTTTGGGTTGGGCACTCTTTTCCTC
>CAZNMG010000079.1:0-4472 GCA_964574075.1 uncultured Owenweeksia sp. | reverse complement strand
TGGGATAATCCATAATGAAGGTAGGCTGCACGTAAAACGGCTCACATTTCTCACCGAATATTTCATCGATGAGCTTGCCCTTGCCCATGGTTTCGTCCACATCAATCTTAAGCTTATGGCAAACCTCCAGAAGCTCCTCCTCACCCATGGATCCGACTTCAAGGCCGGTGTGCTCCTTAATGGCGTCAAGCATTTTTACCCTGGCAAAGGGCGCTTTAAAATCCAGTTCCTTATCGCCTACCGTCATTTTGGTATTTCCGTTATTCACAGCTTTTACCACTGTTTCAATCATCTGCTCGGTAAACTCCATCATCCAGAAGTAATCCTTGTAAGCCACGTAAATTTCCATTACCGTGAACTCCGGATTATGAGTGCGGTCCATTCCCTCATTACGGAAATCCTTGGCAAACTCATAAACCCCCTCGAGGCCGCCCACTATGAGCCGCTTCAGATACAGTTCATTGGCGATGCGCAGGTAGAGAGGCATATCCAGCGCATTGTGATGCGTGATAAATGGGCGGGCGGCTGCTCCGCCAGGTATGGGTTGTAAAATGGGAGTTTCAACCTCCAGGTAACCCCGCTCATTAAAAAAATCGCGCATCGCGTTGATGATGCGGGTACGTGTTATGAAGGTGTTCCTTACCTCATCATTTACAATAAGATCGAGGTAGCGCATACGATAGCGCTGTTCAGGATCGCGAAACGCATCATAAATATTTCCTTCCTCATCCTTTCGTACAATGGGCAGCGGCCTCAGGGATTTGCTGAGAATGGTAAGCCGTGAAACCTCAATAGTGATCTCACCCATCCGCGTTTTGAATACCTTGCCCTCCACACCTATAAAATCCCCGATGTCGAGGTGTTTTTTGAAGATGTCATTGTAGAGTGATTTATCCTCATCCGGACAGAGAATATCGCGGTTGAGGTAAATCTGAATGCGGCCCGTGTGATCCATGAGCTCTGCAAATGATGCCTTCCCCATTATCCTTTTTATCTTTATGCGGCCGTACATCTTTACATTTTCAATATCAGGATTTTCGTGCTTTTCCTCACCTCCTTGTTCTATTGCTTTGGCGGTGTGTGAAACTTTGTATTCAGCAGCCGGATAAGGGTCAATCCCTGCTTCGCGGAGCTTCTTCAGTGACTCTCTGCGCTGTATTTCCTGCTCCGATAAAATTAGGCTCATCTGCTATTTTTGAAAAAATTTGTGCAAAGGTAGCAATAGCTTTGCTTCCCGGAATGCAAAACCCTGTGGGTAGTAAATGGTTATATTTCCCCTTCTTAAAAATGACTCTATGAAAAAAATTACTGTGTTGCTCTTGTTTTTTAGTGTTCAGTCCCTGCTGGCTCAATCGGATTATATACCAAAGGAAAATGACTGGTTTTTCTATGACCTTTCTTACGCCCGGTATCTCAATACGCCTGCCGGGTTGGAGATGGAAGGTTTCTCCAATAGTCATACCCTTAGTGCTTTTGGTGAAAAGCTTTTGGGAACCAGTAAATTCAGCCTTGCCTATGGCTTCGGCTTTACAAGTGATAATTTTCGGTCTAATCTCGGTATCAGTATAGATTCCTCCACCGGGCGGGGTGAGTATAGCATTCTTCCCGATTCCCTGGATTATGATGTCAACAAACTTACCGTTCAGTATTTTGAAATACCGCTGGAGTTGCGCTACAGAAGCAGACCTAATGCCCGCGGAAATTTTTTCCGGGTTTACATGGGAGGCAGGTTGAGCGTTCGTTTTAATGCCTACTCCAAATTCAAGGATAACAACATCAACCTGCGTTATTATCACCCCGAGGAGCTAAGCCGTTTCCGTGCAGGGGTTTACACAAGAATAGGATTTGGCAACCTTAGCCTTTACGGCTATTACGGCCTTACCAATATTTTCAACTATGATTTTGATCCGGTAACGGAAAGTGTGGATCTCACCAGCATCAAACCCGTGAATATTGGTCTTTCGGTCTCCTTTTAAAGGATGTACACCACCCCAAATATTATGGTAATCCCGCTCAGGAAACCGAGCCCCACTTCGAGTGGATTATGAGCCTTAAGGTACAGCCTTGCCGACCCTAAAAACCCCAGTAACAAAATACAAAAGGAGATGAGGGGCAGCAGGTTGACGGCATATTTAAGGGACAGCGCGAGCAATAAACCGGTGAACCCTCCCAGCCCTGCGAGGTGGGCGCTCAGTTTTATTTTTCCCAGCAATATGAGGTGCAACAGAATTATACCTGTTGAGGCCATCAGGTAGAGGTAAGCTTCGTAGGGAAGGTCAAGTGTCTTTAGGATGGAAGCAACAAAATAATAACATAATGCTCCTATCAGATAGGGGATCTTTCGGTCTTCGGCCTGCCGCATTTCAAGATTTACAATAAGGCCGGCCCTGTACAGCAGGTAACTGAGGGTAACAGGCAATACATAAGTACCAATAAAAACCACCGCAAGGCTGAGCACAAGGTAAGGTGATGATATGTGATAAGGAGTAAAACTGAGAACGGCAAAAACGCCCAGTATAGGATATACTGCGGGATGCAGGAGATAGCTTAATACCTGGGCAATGGAACGGTTCACAATTAAAGCTGCTTGCGGAGGCGTGCCACCGGAATGTTGAGTTGTTCACGATATTTGGCCACGGTTCTGCGCGCAATAGGATAGCCCTTTTCCTTTAAAAGCTTGGCCAGGCGGTCGTCCGTAAGTGGCTTCCGCTTATTTTCCTCCCCTATGGAGTCTTCCAGTATCTTCTTTATTTCCTTTGTTGAAACATCTTCTCCCGCCTCGTTCTTCATCGACTCCGAGAAGAATTCCTTTATCAGGAAGGTGCCATATGGCGTTTGCACATATTTATTGCTGGCCACCCGTGATACGGTACTGATGTCCATTCCAATCTCATCGGCAATATCCTTCAGGATCATTGGGCGCAGTTTTCGCTGGTCACCCGTCAGAAAGTATTCCTTCTGAAAATTCATGATCGATGACATGGTAACCAGAAGGGTTTGCTGCCGCTGACGGATGGCATCAATAAACCACTTGGCCCCGTCAAGTTTTTGCTTTACAAACATCACCGCCTCTTTCTGCGATTTGTTTTTGTTGTGGCTGTTTTTGTAGGTCTCAAGCATGTCCTTGTACTCGCGGCTTACATTTAGCTCGGGTGCATTCCGTGCGTTTAGCGACAGCTCCAGTTCCCCATCCTGAATATTAATGGTAAAATCAGGGATTACCGTTTGAATGGACCGTTGGGTATTGCTGGATGAGTTACCCGGCTTGGGGTTGAGGCGGCTAATCTCATAAATGGCCTCCTTCAGAAATTCCTCGTCAATCTCGAGCCGGTCCATAAGCCGGGTGTAGTGTTTCTTGATAAATTCATCAAAGTACTTTTCGAGAATTTCGAGGGCAAGACGCGTGGACGCAGTGTTGTTTCTTCGCTTAAGCTGCAAAACCAGGCATTCTTTAAGGTCGCGGGCACCCACACCGGGAGGGTCCAGTTGGTGGATCTGTCGCAGCACCTTTTCAAGCTTTTCCTCGTCAGTAAATATATTCTGGGTAAAGGCAAGGTCATCAACAATCGAGCTGAGCTCCCTGCGGATATAGCCTTCCTCGTCAATATTACCGATGAGGTATTCGGCTATTTCCCGCTCATCTTCCTCCATCCTGCGCATACTCAGCTGTTCCATGAGGTACTCGGTGAAGCTCGTGCCACCGCTTATAGGTACCCGGGCATCCTCATCATCGGCCGAATAATTATTGGCTTTATATCTATAATCGGGAACCTCATCATCACTGAGATACTCATCCACATTAATGTCTTCAGCTTCTATGCTCTGGTTGTCACTTTCGTCATACTCGGGATAATCGTCCTCAGCCGATTGCGATTCCTCCAGACCTTCCTCCAAAGCAGGGTTTTCCTCCAGTTCCTCCTTTATTTTTTGCTCAAGGGCCAGGGTAGGCAATTGGATCAGCTTCATCAGCTGAATTTGCTGAGGAGATAACTTTTGAAGTAACTTTTGGCTGAGTTGCTTTTTGAGAATTTTAACGTTTATTACAAAAGCGATAAAGCCACCCACCTCAAAAAAGAAAAACCCGCGGCTCTATCAAATATTCTGCCGAATTTAATAATTCTAAGAGATCATTGGGCAAAATGTTTGGCGTGTATGTAAAAAAACTAAAATTCTGCGTTGCCGGGGGTACGTGGGAAAGGGATCACATCCCTTACGTTGCCCATTCCTGTTACAAACATTACAAGCCTTTCAAAACCAAGCCCAAAACCGCTATGTACGCAGGTGCCGAACTTTCGGGTTTCGAGGTACCACCACAACTCCTTTGGGTCAATCTTGAATTCACGCATCTTTTGGAGCAGCACATCATGGCGTTCTTCCCGCTGTGAGCCACCTACTAGTTCACCAATACCCGGAAAGAGGATATCCATGGCGCGTACGGTTTTTCCATCCTCATTCAGCCGCATATAAAAGGC
>CAZNMG010000078.1:0-2786 GCA_964574075.1 uncultured Owenweeksia sp. | reverse complement strand
GGATGTGGTCGCTATGGCAACCGGGGAGGCCAGGACTACGGGCGAATACATCTTCTATGATTGTTCTCCGGAAAGCCCCAAAGGCCGCAGAAGTATTTGTTATGATCATGAAGCCCTGGAGGCAAGGAAAAAGCATAAACCAGCCGATAGCGCCATAAATATGGCGGCTACCATGGGTATTGAAATATTGTCGGAAGAACAATACCGCGAATTACAGAAGGTTGGGACCTTTGACACGAAAACTTCCAGCTGGTTGAAAACACCTACGGCCATCAGAAAACTAGGTGGGGCCATCTTTGGCGATTACCGCTACGGCCAGGTATTTATCTATCACAACGGTGCCGATTCCTACTATGGCGCCCGGGGTTTCCGGGGACTGATACGGGTTTGATTTGGGCCCTTACATCTAGGCTTCAATCCTTCCGCTCTTCTTTCTGCATTTGGGCTGACTGGCAGGATACTTTCCCGCAGTTATTTATAACTTCGGGAAACAATTCTTTTTCTAAACCATTCAGCCATGATTCATTCTAAAATCCTCATCATATCTGCACTTCTGCTGATCATGTGGAGCGGTTTTCAACATAATACTACAACCGTTAATCCTCAGTCGGCCCCTCTTGTAGCAAATGGATTGTACCTGATCCTGAATGAATATACTGAAGCTACATACGCCACAAAAAATGGGGTTATTATCCCATACAGCCATGACTTTCTGGATGAAAATAAAAAGGGGCAACCCCTACTCCTGGAGATTGATACCTCAGCGTTTGTCAGACTGGAATTAGCTCAGCAGCCGGAAGAGGTGGTACAGCCCGATGAAAGAATAAATCTGTTGTTAACCCTCTCGGGTGCAGCAAAGAAGGATTTAGCCGACTTCACCTCTAAAAATCTGAACGGTAAAGTTGCTATTGTGATAGGGGGTAAGGCGGTGACCATGCATAAAGTGAGGGAAAAAATTGATAGCGGAAAACTGCAGATAAGCCGATGTACGGATAATGCCTGTGAGTATTTACTGCTGGAATTAAACAAAGACTTTGAAAAATGAACAGGCATATTTTCCAACATGTCGATTCCTATATAGCTACTGCTTTTGCCAACGAAGACCCCGTCTTGGCTGGTGTAATAAACTCTTTGGAAGCGGCCAATTTACCTCAGCACAGCATCTCCCCTGTTCAGGGCAAATTTCTTCAGGTGATGGCCAGATCGTGTGGTGCACGGAAAATTTTAGAGTTAGGAACGCTCGGAGCCTACAGTACGATCTGGTTAGCCCGATCTTTACCCGAAGATGGTCAAATTATAACTGTGGAAGTTGACCAGGCTCATGCAGCAGTAGCCAATGAAAATATAATCAAGGGAGGACTTTCCTCCAAAGTGGATTTACGTGTGGGGGCGGCCACCGATGTTTTATCTGAAATGCTAAAAAATGGTGAATGTCCATTCGATATGATTTTTATTGATGCGGATAAACCAAACTATCCCGATTATTTAAAGCTGGCATTGGAGTTATCAAAGCCGGGGACCCTGATCATAGCAGACAATATAATTCGAGAAGGAAAGGTACTTGACGAAAACAGTGAAGATGAAAGAGTAAGGGGTGTCCAACGTTTCAATCGCATGCTTTCAACCCATCCAAAAGTAACGGCTACCGTAATTCAAACTGTAGGATCGAAAGAACATGACGGTATGGCTTTGGCCGTTGTTAACTGAACAGCAATGATTGGCTATCCCATAAAACGTCTGCTTAGCTATCTTTTTCCTATTAGGTTGAAGAATTATTCTTCAGGGATAAATGGCAGGCTGGAGATAAATCTTGTGAATGGAAGAAGAACTTTGGATACCGCGTCAAGTAATTATTCGTACGGCTCACTTCAGCAGGTCCTCCAAAGTGGTTTGAACGTAATCGGCTTTGACGATGACATAAAGAGCGTGCTGGTTTTAGGATTAGGAGGAGGTTCGGTGATCGCCACCATCAGGGAGGATTTTAACTCACAGGCGTTTATTGCAGCAGTGGAAACAGATCCTGTGATCATTGAAATTGCCCGTAAAGATTTTGAAATCTACCGATATCCCAACCTGGTAATCACCAATTCTGATGCACTGGACTTTGTTTCACAAACCCAAAGCGGCTTTGACCTTGTCATTGTAGATCTGTTTATTGGCAATGTCGTTCCGGAGAAATTCACCGAGGACAGTTTCATTGCCCCTCTAGCTGATCACATCACCGAAGGCGGATGGCTTATTTTTAATGTAATGAACGATACAATGCCCAAAGGATCGCTCGAAGAGCTGACCAGGTTGTTTCTGGAAAATCACATTAAAATTGAAGAAATCAAGGAGGTGAAGGGTACCAATAAGCTTATAATTGGGAAGAAATTATAAATAAGATGTGAGATTGTGTATGTGGGGAAGTTGATGCACAACAGTAAGAAGCACGTCCTTTCGTACCTTCCACATCAGATAGCAAATTGTAATTCCTGACCCATATTGGCCACCTCAAAATAAAAAAACCACCTCAAGATATTGACTATCAATGAGATGGTTTGTTTATGAGTTGCCCCACGAGGACAAATATTTATGCCTGATAATCAAGCTGTTATACTACCGAGGTATCAATTTAGTATCTTTTTATTCTGAGAGAACTTATTTGTTAGCTAAAGATCCTGTAATTTAGGTGCTTATCAAAAAGCCACTGTTTTAGTATGCGCGCGAGCTTTGACGCCCTTTAATCCTATCATCTTGCACCGCCCCTTTGAATCCCAATATTTCCACAAATGAAAAAGCCTTCT
>CAZNMG010000077.1:0-6876 GCA_964574075.1 uncultured Owenweeksia sp. | reverse complement strand
GGCTACCAAAAAAGTAGTGGCATCCATCCGCTCTATTTGTAACACCGTTCACATTGTTGTAAGATGCCGTTTTCTAAATGAAACCAACGAATATCTCAGGCTTGGGGCCAGTGAGGTTATTTCCGAGGAGTTTGAAACTTCTGTTGAAATATTCACCCGGGTGCTGCACCAATACCTGGTACCCGAAAACAATATCACCAGCTATGTACAAGGGGTGAGGGAGGAAAATTACGCCATGCTACGACCTTTTTTTAATGGTAACGCTAACCTTGGTCTCCCGGACTGGCAGGACCTTAAGGTGAGCGCGCTGAGGATAGAAACCTCTTCCAAGGATATCGTGGGGATTCCCCTGAGTGAGGCAAAATTGCGAAACCGCTATGGAGTTAGCGTCATGGCCATTTTTCGCAATGATGAAGTGAAGAAGGTGGTGGACCCGGATGCCCACCTCGAAAAAGGCGATATGGTCTATGTTTTCGGAAGCCCGGACTCCATTAATGATTTTGGAAAAGCGGTGAAGTCATAGTGCCAATGAGATTTTATAACCGCTGTATTATCTTCACCGCATGAAGAAGTGGCTGATCTTTTTGCTGTTTTGGCCCGTGTTGATACAGGCCCAATGGCAGCTTACCGAGAATGCAAGCGTACATGTGGTGACCTGCGGCCCTTACCAGGGCGAACTCTACTCGGCTTTTGGCCACAGTGCCCTACGGGTTTATGATCCTGCCCAGGGGATAGATCTCATCTACAACTACGGCATCTTCGATTACAACCAGCCGCACTTTTACCTCAATTTCGCTAAAGGCTATCTCAAGTATCGCGTTGCGGTAAATGACTATCCTGCCTTTCGTGACTACTATATCTCTGAAAACCGCTACATCCACGAGCAGGTGCTCAATCTCACCACATCACAAAAGCAGGAGCTTTTTGATTTTCTGCAGTGGAATGCGCGGCCGGAGAATATGAGCTACTACTACGACTATTTTTATGACAACTGTGCCACCCGTATTCGCGATGCGGTGGTAACGGCTTTGGATGACAGTATTTATTTTGACGGCTCCTATATCACCACAGAGTACACCATCCGCGACCTTTGCGACCTTTACCTGCAATACCAACCGTGGGGCGACCTGGGTATTGATATTTGTCTGGGGCTGCCCATGGATAAACGGGCCACTCCTTACGAGTATATGTTCTTACCCGACTACGTGGAATCGGGGTTCAATCATGCCTTTATTGTAAAAAACGGGGTGAAGGAGCCCCTGGTAAAGGAGACCATCCTCACTTACCAATCACAACCTGAAGAGGAGTCTACACAGCTTTTTACTCCCTTTGTAATTTTTACATTGTTGCTGTTGTTTGGCCTGTGGATAACCTACCGTGGTTATAAGCGCAGCCGTGGTTATTTGGGTTTTGATGTTGCCTTGCTCACCATTACAGGTTTGGCCGGCTGGCTTTTTGTGATCCTTTGGTTTTTTACCGATCATCATGCTGCTGACAATAATTTTAACCTGCTTTGGGCGGTTCCATTTCACTTTCCTCTCGTGTGGCTGCTCCTGCGCAAGAGGCCTCCGCTTTTCCTCAAAACCTACTTCCGTGTAGTAGCCGTACTCCACATCCTTACATTGGTTAGCTGGGCCTTTTTACCGCAGGACCTTCATTACGCGCTCATACCACTGGTGATACTGCTGCTTGTAAGGGCGGTTTTTATTCAGCAACGGCTGAAAACCCCGCCCGCACCTTCAGCTGCAAATAAAAGTTGATGAACTCTTTTCAAAAGGTGGCCGTTGTACACTTTTAATATTGCTGCTCAAATCCGCTCGCTGTTGCAACAACCGTCCATATTCCCTTTTGACATCCGTATTGATGAACCGGTAACCACGCTTACTGATGTACTGGTAGCTGGGGTATGCTGGATTGCCTTTGCAAAACTGGGCAAGTACCGGCAGAAAGGCAGGTTGTACCTGCTGCTGCGCGGTTATTTCCTTTGTATGGGGATCGCCACATTTATAGGAGGAATAATAGGACATGGCTTTTTGTATGCCTTTTCGCCTTCATGGAAGTTTATTGGCTGGGCCGTAAGCATGATAGCCATCAATCTTATAGAAAGGGCAATGATCAACTATACCCGTCCGCTGTTAAACCCCCGCTGGATCACATTTTTCTCATGGTTTAATATTGTGGAGCTGGTGGTATTTGCTGCCCTGGCCTTCACCACTCTCAATTTCCGGTTTGTGGAAATCCACTCCGCCTATGGGCTGATGGTGTTTGTATTTGGCTTCAGCCTTTACAACAGGTACAAAAGGAAGGAAACCCGCGCCAGTAATTATTTCATTGCAGCGGTCGCAGTAGCTGCTGTGGCCTCCTTCTTTTTTATAACCGGTATTGGCATCAGCCGGTGGTACAATAATGTGGATATCAGCCACACTTTTATGGCTATATCCGCCTGGCTGTTTTACCTCGGTTCCCGGAATATGCTCAGCACTCACACTTAGAAAAGCAAACACCAGAAGAGATAACATGTACACGCCTCCTCTTTTGGCACTTGAACACATTTCACTCAAAGCGATGCCAGCATTTTCTACCAAAACAAGGTATCTCCGTGATGTAACCGGCCTCATTTATGAAAGGGCTATTTTCAAGGTAAAGCCTTAGTGAGACCACGCTAAGGCGTGGCCAAACGCCACCTTATTCAGGATCTTTGATACATCTAAGCGATGCCTGAAATTTCTAACAAAAGAAGGGATCTGCGTGAGGTGACCGGCCTTTTAGAAATTCTGTAGAAAACAAGGCGCAAACCAGCCGATTTATGAGAAATCCACGAGTGGAGCATAGCGCAACGCTTGGATTTCGGAAGGCTGGTTGAGCCGTAGTTTTCAAGGAATTTATAAGCAGCCCTGCCTGCCGGCAGGCAGGCTTGATTTTTTGCTTCGCTTTGCATCAAGCCAAAATGAAGAGAAAAAGTAATAATAAAAGTATTTGATTATCAACGCAAAAGTATTTTAATATGGTAGGCAAAAGAAAACAAGTATTACTTTTCCAACTCCCTCAACTCCCACCACCCCGCAAAATAATAGATAACAGCTACTGCCAGAATAATCCCCGGAAATACCACAAAGGCCTCAGTGATAAAGTATGAGGCCACCACCACCACAATAGAAATACCCAGCAGGATGAGCCCAATGCGCTTGCGGTTGTGGGCGCGCTTGCTGCGCGTGGCTCTTCGCTCAGGGCTTAATTCACTATTCATAAAAGGTTAAAGAAAAAGGCAGGCATTTGTTTAGTGATGCTATTCCCGCAATCGCCTCTGCCAGCCGGCATGCTCGTATTTAACACTTCAATTCCTCAGGGAGTAGCATACATTTTCTATTTTCACAAATTCAAATCAAAATTCCGGGGTGAAAAGCGTCCATGACTAATGGAGGATTTATTCACCTAAAACTAAATTCTTAACAATGAAAAAAATAATCATCCTTTGGGCAGGTATGGCTGTGCTGAGCGCATGCAATCAAAATTCAACGGCCGATGCCGAAGAAGATAATACGCAGCTCAGAAGCGAAGTAGATTCATTTCTCACCTCCTATAGCAGCGAGTTTCAGGGTCTTTATTACACTTCCGCCAAAGCAGAGTGGGAGCTGAACACGCACATTGTGGAAGGCGACACCCTCACCTCACAAAGAGCGGAAGAAGCCGGAGAAGCATTTGCCGCCTTTACGGGAAGCGAGAAAAACATTAATGCCGCCAAAAAGTACCTCTCGGAAAAGGATAAACTCACCGATCTGCAGGTGCGCCAGTTGGATGCCGTTCTTTATACGGCCGGGGCCAACCCGCAGGTGGCAGCGGATATCGTAAAACGCAAAATAAAAGCAGAAACGGAGCAGACCAAGAAACTCTTCGGCTACAACTTTGAACTAAACGAAAAGTCGGTTACCACCAACGAGATTGATGCCATACTCGAAGAATCCACTGATCTCAATAAGCGGCTCGAAGCCTGGCGCGCCAGCAAGGAAGTGGGCGTGGGCCTTAAAGATGGCCTGGAAAACCTGCGAGACCTGCGCAACCAGGCGGTGCAGGCACTGGATTATGAGGATTATTTCCAGTTCCAGGTTTCTGAATATGGCATGAGCAGCGAGGAAATGGTGGATCTCAACCACCGCCTTATTGCGGAGATATGGCCGCTGTACCGTGAGCTGCATACCTGGGCACGCTATGAACTCGCAGAAAAATATAACCAGCCCGTGCCGGAAATGATTCCTGCCCATTGGTTGCCAAACCGCTGGGGGCAGGAGTGGAGCAGCATGGTGAATGTGGAGGGCCTCAATTTTGACGCTGCCCTCGAGGCCAAAGGTTCTGAATGGATAATGGAGCAGGGAGAGGATTTTTATGTGAGCCTGGGCTATCAGCCGCTTCCGGAGAGTTTCTATACCAAATCCAGTCTTTATCCCTTACCCCCGGATGCCGACTACAAAAAGAACAACCACGCCTCGGCCTGGCATCTCGACCTTGAAGATGATGTACGCTCGCTGATGAGCGTGGAGCCCAACTCCCGCTGGTGGAATACCGTGCTTCATGAGCTGGGGCATATCTATTACTACCAGCTATATTCTGCCGACAGTATTCCGTTATTGCTGCGAGGAGGAGCCAACCGCGCCTATCATGAAGCCATTGGCACCCTCATAGGGCTGGCGAGTATGCAAAAGCCATTTCTCATCCAAAAGGGACTGGTGGAGCCGGATGTAAAAACCGACTCCATCCGTGGTTTGCTTAAGGAGGCACTGGATTATATTGTGGTGATGCCCTGGGCCAGCGGTGTAATGACCGATTTTGAATATGCCCTGTACAGCAAAAACCTGCCAAAGGATGAATTTAATGCGAAGTGGTGGGAGCTTAAGAAGAAATACCAGGGAATAGAGCCTCCCGCCATGCGTGGCGAGGAATACTGTGATGCCTGCTCCAAAACCCACATTAGCAATGATGCTGCGCAGTACTACGACTATGCCCTGGCCAATGTGCTGCTCTTTCAGTTTCATATGCATATTGCCAAAAACATTCTGAAGCAGGACCCACACGCCAGCAACTACTACGGCAGTAAGGAAACCGGGGAATTCCTCGGGCGCCTTATGGCACCGGGAGCCACTGTGGACTGGCGCGATAACCTTCGTGAGAACCTCAATGATGATATAAGCGCCAAAGCCATACAGGAGTATTTTGCACCGCTCATGCAGTGGCTGCAGGAGCAAAACAAGGGAAGGGAACATGCGCTGCCGGAGGAGATGGGGTAAACATATCCGGTAGTTGTGGTGCATTTAAAATGAAAGAAAATCGACCAATACAGTTAAACTTTGTCGACCGCGTAAACGATCAGACGATTGAATGGGCTAAGAAATCAGACATTTCACTTCATAACATCGAGACTGTAGTTCCATTCGTGACCTCCGACAAAGACCTAAATGTTTGGCTCTTTTTCGACACAGACGAGATCGTAAAGAACTACGAGAAAAATGGAACAACCGAAAAAGTTAAAAAAGAATATTTGCGAACTTTAGAAGATCTCAAATACCCTAGCGACTATCTCGACCACGTGACATTTCACATCGACTCACATGAGAACGTAGTCAAGAATTATGAAGACAGTTACTTCTATCGACTCAGATGAAAAAAAATGAAAAAAAAACGACACCACACCAACAAATAAACGCAAGTCGGCTTTAATCCCGCTCATGTAGGGGCTTTACAGTTGCCAGAGTAACATTTCATTTCTTTACAACACCCTGACCAAAGCCGCCCTGCGTTTATTCAAAATGGTTGACTACCAATTAAAAAACATGATTCGAACTGCAATTATTATCATTCTATCGACCGTCTGGCAGGTCTGTTTCGGGCAGGAATATTTTGATTACAAGAATGACTTTAAGAGATTGCTTCGTGAAAGCAAAGACTCCGCAAGTGAGAATTATTATCCCCGACTTCTCGACCGCTTCCAGAATGACAGCTCAATGACCCAGGAAGATGTTTGGGCACTTCAAGTCGGATATACGGCAAATCCTTATTACACTCCTTACAACTGGGCGTCAAAGGAACGTGAAATTCAAAATTTGATTAATGCCGGAAAATATGAGGATGCAATTAAAGCCACTAACGAATTACTAACAGTTTATCCAATGAACTTCACCGCACTTATGGAAAAGGGATTTGCCTATATGAAATTGGAAAAAGACAGCACTGAATTTCATAAAGATCAGTTCATGAAGATTTTGCAAGCGACTATGAAAAGTGGAGACGGTTCCAAGGAAAATCCCTACTTCGTATTAAGTCCAATTGACGGGCAAACCTTGATTACTCACATTTTCGGAGAATCAATTGGAATAATGGGATCTGCCAGTGATGACAACGGTTATTTTCTAGATATGCTGGAAATGACCAAAGAAGGGGGCGAATCTAAAACCCTGTTCTTCAACATTAACCATGCTATGGAGAACAGCGAAATTCAAAGAGAGATCAGGAAATCAATTGAGAAGAATAAAAATTAAAAAAGTTTACCAATAACAGAAAACATTGGGTGTACAGTGGTTTCCGCAAGTTCTGTTCTTCTGGGAATTCCTCGGCCGCCTTATGGCACCGGGAGCCACTGTGGACTGGCGCGAAAACCTGCGTGAGAACCTCAATGACGATATAAGCGCCAAAGCCATACAGGAGTATTTTGCCCCGCTAATGGAGTGGCTGCAGGAGCAAAACAAGGGAAGGGAATATGCGCTTCCGGAGGAGATGGGTTAGATATATCCCGTAGTTGTAGCACATTAGACAAACCGAAAAAATGAAAACTATAACCCAAAAGATAAAAATATGACAAACTATATAGATGGCTTCGTACTTCCAATT
>CAZNMG010000076.1:0-2678 GCA_964574075.1 uncultured Owenweeksia sp. | reverse complement strand
TCCTCCCCTTCCTTCATATAGGCTCTGAACATTCCTTCTGTATTGAATTCCATCACAATGTTTCCATCCCTGTCCACTCCGATAAGGCCCCCATCACCACCGGCTGGTTTCAGTGCCTTGTGTATGAGGGCTTCCCCTGCTTCCTCAATAGTTTGCTCCGCGTATTTCATTCGGGCGTGCATGTCATAGGCTACCGTATAGCGAATAAAGTACTCGCCATGACCGGTGCAACTGATGGCACAGGTTTCGTTGGAAGCATAGGTGCCGGCCCCGATCACAGGAGAATCCCCGATGCGGCCATAGCGCTTGCCCGTCATTCCACCGGTGGAAGTGCCTGCCGCCAGGTTGCCGTGCTTGTCGAGAACCGCACATCCCACGGTGCCCATTTTTGAAGTTTGCCAATCGCTGTTCGTAAGGCTCCCCTGCGACTTCTTCATTCTGTGCAGTGATTTAAGGCGATCTTTGGTCCTGAAATATTCCGGTGCCACCATCTCCAGGTCCTGAGTTTGGGCAAACTCCTCAGCACCTTTGCCACTCAAAAATACATGAGGCGAATTTTCAAGTACTGCCAGTGCCGCAGTAATGGGATTTTTTATTGTGGAAACACCGGCTACCGCACCCGCCTCCAGGTCTTTTCCGCGCATTATGGAGGCGTCCATTTCATTGGTTTCATCCCAGGTAAAGACGGCACCCTTCCCCGCATTGAAAAGCGGTGAATCCTCTAACACTTTTATCACCGCCACTACTGCATCTTCAGCTGTACCACCCGTATCGAGAATGGCTTTTCCTGCGGCTAGGGCCTCTTCCATTTTACCAGAATACTGAGCCTGCCGGGCCTCATCGATATTTTCTGAATTGATACCGCCACCAGCCCCGCCATGCAATACAATCACGTATTCTTGTGCCGTTAGGGAAGCGGAAATCAGCAGAAAGGCAAAAACTATTTTTTTCATTCGTCAGGTTCCTTCTGTTGCTCTTTAATGATCAGGTTGCGGTAAGGATAAGGAATTTCCACTCCTTCCCTGTCGAAACGCTTTTTGAGGCTCTCCAACACATCACATCCCAGTTCAAAGGCACTGGCTGAATCACTGGCCCAAACCCACGCCCTCATGTCGATGGAATATTCGCCCAGCCGCACCACACGTACGCGAACTGCCGGCAATCCCTGCTCCTTGTCTTCTTCAGTACGATTATCCACAAAGTTGGGATGATTCAGGCACTCCTCCTGTACAATTTTCCGGGCCAGGTCAATGTCGGAAGTATAGCTGATCCCAAAGTCCACCCACTTGCAAATTTTGTCCTCTACCAAATTGGCATTGATCACAACTTCATTGCTGATCACTGAGTTGGGTATTACAATGCGCCTGTTTTCCCAGTTGCGTATCACAGTGTGCCGCAGGCTGATGTCTTCCACCGTCCCGGTAAGGGTATCTTTAATATTAATGATATCATTGATACGATAGGGTTTAAAGATCACTATGAAAATGCCACTCACAATGTTGGAAAGGGCGGCCTGGGAGGCAAATCCCACAATAACCGCAATGATACCTGCACCGGTGATCAGTGTCTTGGCTACATGACGTAAACCCGGTATCATGAAGATAATGAGCGAAAAGCCGATGATGATGATCAGCGCGGTGAGAACATGCTGTACAAAGCGAAAGGTGGTGATATCAAAATCGGCCCTGCGGGCCAGGCGCTTTAAAAAACGGTCACCCACGGTGCGGACCATAATGGCAAAGATTATGGTGAGAAGGAGGATCACCACCATCGATATCACGATGCGCGCATTGTCATGCATCCAACTGAATTCCAGCATTGAGTTTAGAATATTTTTTGCAAAGGAATGGCATCAACAGCTAAAATAGCCCACTCTTCTGAAACAATTTCAATGTTGCAACTTTGATTGGGTAAATTTGTGTACCTTTGCCCTGTAATTAAAACTATATATTTATGGAAAGTACCACACAAACCGTTTCAACGAAAGGCACCTGGGCGATTGATGCCACACACTCCAACATGAACTTCACCGTGAGTCATCTCGTAATATCGAGGGTCACCGGCAGTTTCGAAAAGTACAAGGGTACTATCGAAAATGTAGAGGATGATTTTACGTCTGCCAGGGTTCATTTTTCCATTGACCCTGCCTCTATCAACACCCGAAATGAAGACCGGGACAACCACCTGCGCTCCGATGATTTCTTCAACGCGGACCAGTACCCGGAGATCAGCTTCACCTCCACTTCCATCACTGAAACCGGAGAAAACAGGTTTAAAATTCAGGGCGATCTTACCATCAGGGACATTACCCGCGAAATAACTTTTGAGGCCCGTCTTGGAGGAACAGCAGTAGACGGCTACGGCAACACTAAACTTGGCCTGGAGATCAGGGGAAGCTTAAACCGCTTTGATTATAATTTGAAATGGAACCAACTCACCGAGGCCGGAGGAATGACGGTAGGAAAGGAAGTTGACATTAACGGGCAGCTACAGTTTGCCAGACAGTAATTAAACAGAAAACCTACTTTTGAAGCAACCTTCGACCCAAACCGGAGGTTGTTACTTTTTATGGGAATAGCTGAGGAAATAAAACAGAGCACTTTTAAGGATAACTACCAGAAGGTAGCCATCAACATCATGTACACCAGCAACTGGCTGGCCGAGAAGGTACGGCTGTT
>CAZNMG010000075.1:0-4010 GCA_964574075.1 uncultured Owenweeksia sp. | reverse complement strand
AAAGCGAATGCATACGAAAATCAACACAACGGACAGCCCGAACAGAAAATAGAAAATTGCCCTCCAGCCAAAGTGCGTAATAAAGTAGCCCCCCAGGGTGGGAGCCACTATTGGGGCGACACCCATCACCAGAATGAGCGCGGAAAACACACCTGCAATTTCCTTTACAGGGAACTGATCGCGCACAATAGCCCTGCTGGCCACCATGCCCACGCATCCTCCTAAAGCTTGTACAAGGCGAAGAACGATCAGGGAGTTTACATCAGGCGCCAAAGCGCAGCCAACGGAGGCCAGAGCATATAAACCCAGACCGATGAGAAGGGGCCTTTTCCGTCCGAAGCGGTCGAGGAGGGGTCCGTAAATGAGTTGGCCCACCGAAATACCAATAAAATAGCTGGTAAGGGTAAGGGAAATGCTGGAAATATCAGTGCGCAGATCATCAGCTATGGTAGGGAAACCCGGTAGGTACATGTCAATGGAAAAGGGCCCCAACATGGCTATGGCACCCAAAATGAAAATAAGGAGTAGTCGCTGATTCTTAATCATTGATAAAAGGACCGGGAGTATGAGACCGCAAAAGTAGCCTTAAAAGAACCCGGAATCTGTGGGTTGAGATAGTATTGGATTAGAAACTCATCAGGTTTGGCTATGAAAAGCTAGGGGCTCTAAAAGCCAATGCCCCCTGGCTAAAGTTGAAAACGAGCCAGTGAGTTTTACGCCACCTGATGATACCTCGCAAGTAAACTTTCCACCGCGGGGGCTTAGCTGCAGGGCACTCAGCTTTGCTTTACCCAAACGCTTTGCCCAAAAAGGGGCAAGGGCCGCATGCGATGAACCTGTGGCATGATCCTCCAACTGCTGCACATGAGGCACCAGGGTGCGGCTCACAAAATCAACATCATTACCCGGAGCGGTGACGCTGTAGCCAAATATTTTACTCTCCCGCAACCGGGCAAAGTCAGGTTTCATGTTTTTCAGCGTCTCTTCATCTTCCAGTAAAACGATCTGTTTGTTTTCCGTGGTAAAAAAGCCTTTTACCGGCACCCCCAGACCCTGCGCCAGTGCCTCGGGTATGGCTTTTTCACTTAAAACAGGTATCGGATCAATGATAATGTAGGCTTCATGGCCTCCTGCCACAGCACCTTTTATTTGCCCTGTGGGAAACCGAAGTTCTATTTCACCCGTCAATCCCACCACTTTTGCGAGGTAGCTGATGGCCGCAAGGGAGCCGTGGCCGCACAAGCCAATTTCAGCATCGGGTGCAAACCAGCGGATGTTATAGCTATTTAATTCGGAGGAGGGCCAAAGAAAGGTTGTAGCAGGCTGGTTTAAGTCAAGCGCAATGGACTGGAAATCGCCATCACTCAATGCAGCATCAAGCAAGAGCACACTGGAAATGTTTCCTTTAAACCCTCTGGCAGGGTCGTTAAATACTTCAATCAGGGAAAAAGGTATAGTCATTTAAAAGGCTTTGAAATACGCTAAACAGAGTTTGCTCAGGGGAAATTAAACATTGACCCAATGGGCCCGTTGGCTTTTAGTAATTAATTTTAAATAATCTACCATGGGAATAGTAAAAGTAATTGAAGTAATAGCAAGCTCCGAAAAGAGTTTTGACGATGCGACACGGAGGGCCGTGGAGGAAGCGGCCAAAACAGTGAAAAATATTAAGTCGGTATACATTGAACATATGAACGCCAATGTTGAAAACGGTAAAATATCAACGTATGCGGTGAATGCAAAAGTTTCATTTGAAATCAATGATAAGTAGGGTCTGAATGTCCTCCAATTAAGAATCCGGCTGCTGGCCGGATTTTTTATGCCGAATGATCGGAGGGAAGCTGATCCTTATCTACCTGCTGAACTACAAAAAATCCATCGTTGCCCTGGCATTGGTACAGGGGCATAAAAATGCGCCCATCCCAGCGGCTTAATACGTGTTTGCCCTTATGCTTTGCAAGTTCTTGCCCCAGCCTTATTTTTTCAAAATTCACGAATCCCGGAAGCATTTTAAAATCATCATCATCCTCCCGCTCATGGCGGTACACAATGTCAAAGGTTCTCCGCCCTTCCACCAGGTGTTTGGTCAGCAGTTCTGCGCAATGGGGATAGCATTCCATATTTTCCTTTTCAATACAATTGACCTTGGCAAGGGCAATCCATATCATGGCTTCCTGGTGCTCTATTGATGCCATATCGTGATGCTCCCCTGCCTCAAATGTGAATCCGGTAAAGCCACTGCCACATAGGTAATCATCAATAGATCCCTTTATCAGGCTGCTGAAGCCTCTTACTATGTACACCGGAAACTGGTGAGCCCATATATCATTGTGGACAATATCGTGAACCGAAATATAGGGGAGGCTTTCAGATGATGTGGTGTGACAATCAATAAAATAGCGTTTCTCAAATTTCTCAGCAGGATAGTTCGCCAAAATATCCAGGATCTGCCGCATCTCTTTTTCTTCGTGAGTTTGAGGGTCAGGATTCTTTAACCTTTCCTCCAGCCAGATACGATTGAGATCTTCGTCAATAAAACGCTTATTGCTGGCTAGCGCCTCCACATTGCCGGCAATGCCAATAAAAGTCCCATTGATGGGCGGCCTGTCTTTTTTAAGGGTTTCAAAAATCGCATTTAGGGCCACAATACCGCTGGGCTCATTGCCGTGAATGCCTGCGCTGATCACTAGCAGAGGCCCGGGTTTGCCCTGCGTATATTCTCCGATCAACCGTTGTGTAGTTAATTTTTTTCCGATGGCCTTAGCTGTTATTTCAAACATCCTGGCTGATTTCTGAGGTTTTTATATTCAACTGATGAAACAGATGACTGGCCAGTGTCATAAAATCCCGTTCTGAAATCATTCCCACCAGTTTATTTTCTTCCACTACAGGCAGGCAGGTGAGATGATTATCGAGCATCAACTGCAAGGCATCACCAAGCGAAGTATCAGGACTGGCCACCACAAGATCATCTATCATTATATCTTTTACAGACAGATCATGTTCGTGAAGGTTTCGTGTGAGATACTCTATAATGGCATCTTTGGTGATAAGGCCCACGAGTTCACCGTTGGTACCCTCCACCGGTATGTTACCGATCTTTTTCCATTTCATGACATTTGCCACCAGTTCTATTACATCATCCTGATGGACGGAGTAATAGGTGTTGTTCATCACCTGTCCAATCTTCGTGTAGCGGTTTTCAAGATTACCAGCTTCCTCAAGTGTAGCCAGTTCCCATTCATGCACGGGCTTTCCTGATTTTTGACGGTCAATCATGGCAGCCGTAGTCGCTACCAGAGATTCGTATTGGGTAGCTTCTTTGGCAAGACTATTAAAGGAAGCAAGGGTCCACTGCGAGCCGGTCCTTCCGGTTTGCACCCGTTCGCTTATAATGCCAAGGTACTTTTCGCTGCTTTCCGTGCTTATGCCCACCTTCCTTAGTCCGTCACGAGCAATAGGCAGGAGTTCATCAAGCAACAGCTCTTGTGCAGGCACCATCCGGTCATCCATCCAGCGAAACTGGCAATCCAGGCCGCTTCGGGCGGCCTTGTCAAAGTTGTCCTTCGCCTCACTGAATTCCATCATTTCATGGATGTTACGGTACTTGGAAGGCATTCCCTCCATAAGCCCGACCCACAGTGCAGCATTGGCCACCTGATCATCAACCGAGGGACCAGCTGGCAATATTCTGTTTTCGATCCGGAGCGAAGGTTTACCGTCAAGTACCCCATAGCACACGCGGTTCCAGCGGTAAATGGTGCCATTAAAGAAATTGAGCGCCTGGAGGGAGGGAATTTTACCTTCCTTCACAAGTGCCAGTGAATCTTCGGGCGTACTTGTAGTAAGGAAGGGTTTGTAACCGGCAATATCATTTTTAAACACGTTAAGGATAGAATCCCTGATCCATTCCTTGCCAAAGGATACCCTTGCATCTTCTTCGCGCTGGTTGTCGTAGGGTTTGCGCGTATCAGAGGTTTGGCGAAAGAGGGCTATCCTTGTTTCGCGCC
>CAZNMG010000074.1:0-5753 GCA_964574075.1 uncultured Owenweeksia sp. | reverse complement strand
AATAGCAGCCTCAAGCTTTCGGCACCTGACAGTCTGAACATCACCTGGCCCGATGGCTCTGATAGCGTCTATACCATTTATAAAACTGAGATGATAAAAGTGCTCATCAGCGATGGCTGTACGGAGAATGAAGAGTTCTTTGAAGCCAGGCAATACCAGTGTGAATGCGAGGTGAAATTTGCAAATGCCTTTACACCAAATGGTGACGGTTTGAATGAAGTTTTCCGGGCTGAAACCAACTGTGAGTTTATCCAGTATCACCTTGAAATTTTTGACCGGTATGGGCAAAGAGTTTTTAGTTCAAACAGCCGGGAAAGGGGTTTTACCGGAAATATGGGTCAGCAACAGCTTTCACCGGGGGTTTACGTCTACAAGTTTACCTACACCACTCCCCAAGCTTCAGGTGAAAAGTATGGCCATGTAAGCCTCATCCGCTAATCCTCAACCCTTGTCCACACAGTACTGCGCCCTATAAGTGAAAACCCGATGTAGCCCTTCAGGTAAAGCTCGTCCGGCTTCTGTAATTTGGCATACAGGCTGTATTCATTACCGGTTTTGGGATCATAAATTTCCCCGTCATCCCATTCCTCATCATCCGCATCCCACTCCAGGTTTCGGAGGATAATGGTGCCCTCAATGCGGTTCTTTCGTCTTGAAGGATCGGGGTTCTTCGTATCCAGTTTGGGCGTAGAACCATCACTGTTGGTATTATTTTTTAACCAGATGATCTTACCAAAGTATTTATTGCCATTCCTGTAAACCGGGATCTTTGCATCTTTTTCTTCATTGTACCAAACTCCGGTGATCTTGTCATTTTGTTGAGCTTCGGCTCCGATCGGAGACAGGGCCAACAGTAGCGTAAAAACAATGTATCTCATGCCTTTTCTTCTTCTTCTTCTTTTTCCAGTTCGATCTCTTTTTGCCGGTTAGTGAGTTTCACTATGGCGATACTTGCATTCAATTCAAAACCAATGATCAGCACCAGCGAATTTATGTAGATCCATATAAGAATCACCATTAATGTGCCGATGCTGCCATATAATTTATTGTATTGGGCAAAAGTGCTCACGTAATAGCTGAAGCCCATTGACGATAATAAAATAAGGAGCGTTGCCAGGATGGATCCCGGGGAAATAAAACGCCACTGCCTGCGCTTGGCCGGCCCGAAGTTGTAAAGTGCTGCTATGGCTAAAAGTACTACGATAAGCAATAAAATAAAGCGGGTGGTCTCTATAAAAACAGGAGAGATCTGTTCAAGGTGGAAAAAGTTCAGCACTGAATTAAGAACTGTAGAACTGAATATTATAAGGGCTATACCAATGATAAAGAAAACGGCAAGAATGATAGTGAGGGCGATGGCAGTAAGTTGTTGTTTCCAGAAATTCCGCTGCTCCAGTTGATGATAGGAGTGGTTGAAGTTTGAAATAATGGCATCCACGCCATTGGTGGCAAAAATCAAAGCCAGGAAGAATCCAAAGGAAAGCAGATCCGAGCGCTTGTTGTGCAGAATATCTTCAATGGTGCTGCGCGCTGCATCGTAGGTATCAGGTGGCAGCACCCGCTGAAAAGTATAGAATATCTCCTTTTCAATACCTGCCACAGGAAAAAAGGGGATCATGGTAAACAAAAATATAATGCCGGGGAAAAAGGCCAGGAAGAAACTGAAAGCTACACTGGCGGCACGATTTGTTACGCGGCCCTCGGCTATACCTTTAAAGAAAAACTGGGAGACATCGTACACGCTGAGGCCTTCGAACAGGGGAAGCCTGATCTTCATCGAACGAATAATAATCTTCCTCCTTATTTCCTTCAGTCGCTTTTTCATTCAAGTTTAATAGGCCTTAAGACTAAGATCGAGGCTTTTTACCGAGTGGGTAAGTGCACCCACCGAAATAAAATCCACACCGGTTTCGGCATACGCACGAATATTGCCCTCCGTAATGCCCCCTGACGACTCTGTTTCCAGGTTGCCACCGGCCAGCTTCACCGCCTTAACGGTATCCTCCACAGAATAGTTGTCAAACATTACCCGTTGCACACCGCCTGTTGCCAATACCTCCTCGAGTTCCCCGATATTACGCGTTTCTATTTCAATAGGAATCTCCAGCTTGTTTTCCTCGAGGTATTGTCTGGCCTTTGTAATAGCTGCGGAGATGCCACCCGCAAAATCCACGTGATTATCCTTGAGCATTATCATATCGTACAACCCCATGCGATGGTTGTGACCGCCTCCTGCCGTTACGGCATATTTTTCCAGTGGTCGCATATTGGGCGTGGTTTTGCGTGTATCCAAAAGCCGGGCATCGGTGCCTTTGATTATTTCAACCAACCGATGGGTGTAGGTGGCAATGCCACTCATTCGTTGTAGCAGGTTAAGCGCCAGCCGTTCTCCGCGCAGTAAACTTCTTTCAGGGCCTTCCAGCGTAAATAGTACATCGCCCGGTTTCACTGACGTTCCATCCTGCGAAAGCATATTGATTGTAATATTTGGATCAACGGCCCTGAATACGGATTGAGCCACTGCCAGGCCGGCAATAATACCGGTTTCCTTTACCAGGAGACGCATCTTTCCACTGGCCGCAGGAGGGATGCTGCAGTTGCTGCTGTGGTCGCCACTGCCCACATCTTCGGCTATGGCCTGCTGTATAAAGCTTCGGAGATAATCAGGATCAATCATTCGGCAAATTACCTAACTTTTGCGCCAACATTCAAAGCTTTGAAAATAGTATTAATAGAAACAGGCAAAACACGCAGCAACGAGATTGCTGCGATCAGTACCGACTACTATGCAAGGATCGATCGCTACTGTCCCTTCGAAAGGGTGGTGATCCCTGATCTTAAGAATACCAGAAAGCTGAGTGAGAAGGAGCAGTGCCGCATAGAGGGGAGCTCTATCCTTAAAGAGTTACAGCCAGGTGATCATCTAATTTTGCTGGATGATAAAGGCAAAAGCTATACCTCCGAAAAATTTGCCGGCCATCTGCAAAAGTTTATGCTGAGAGGGGTAAAGCGTCTCGTATTTGTAATTGGCGGCCCCTATGGGTTTGATGAAAAGGTTTATGCCAGGGCAAATGAAAAACTTTCGCTCTCTTCAATGACCTTTTCCCACCAGCTGATCAGGGTGATCTTTGGTGAGCAGCTTTATCGTGCTTTCACCATTCTCAACAATGAACCTTACCATCATTCCTGAGTTCCAAAAGCCTATAAAACCTATCATCGATGCAAATAGTCTCCTTGTCGCAACCGTTATGTATTCATTTGCACATAAAGTCCATTTTTGCCATCAAAGCACGTATCATTTCCAATCAGAAATATTATAAAACTGCCATTAATGACGCAACTGATCTTTGCAACCCACAACCAGCATAAGACAGATGAACTTCACTCTATATTAAATAATGTAAAAATACTCTCTCTTCGCGATATCGGCTTCTATGACGATATACCCGAAACTGGAGAGACCCTTTATGCCAATGCTCTTTTAAAGGTAAGGGCAGTGTACCGCACTACAGGAAAAGCCTGCCTGGCAGATGACACCGGCCTTGCCGTAAAAAACCTGGGAGGCGATCCGGGGGTGTTTTCAGCACGCTATGCCGGTGAAAACGCTTCTGCTGATGAAAATATAGACAAACTGCTCTCTAACCTGGAAGGGGTGGAGGACAGAGAAGCTAAATTCACCACCGTAATGGCTTTCATGAACGACCAGGGGCAGTTTCGTCTGTTCGAAGGTTCTGTGAAGGGCACTATAATTACCGAGCGCAGGGGGGCCAATGGTTTTGGCTACGATCCGGTGTTCGTTCCTGAAGGTTACACCAAAACCTTTGCTGAAATGATGGCTCAGGAAAAAAACAGCATCAGCCACAGGGCACGGGCGCTCGAAGATTTTAAAATATTTTATAAATCACTTGAACCGATAGAGCAGGCTTAGGCGAAGTGAATAGCCTATTCCATTGAAGCTGGTTAACGGCTGCGATGGGCCCACCATGTCACCACGGGCTTGGGGATCAAAAAATGCGGTGCCGCCAATGAATTGGCGTATATGCAGTTGCTTATAAATCTGAGCTTCAAAACCAAGGCCAACAGCTGGTAACAAAAGGCTTCGTGGAGGATTTGCCGATATATGGACTTCTTCTGTTCCTGGTTGCATACTTATATTTATTACCTGCTCAATGCTGTTGAGGTAAGCATATTCAAAATCAAAAAATGCAAAGGGTATTATAGCTGAATTTGGCAATGTAACCTTGCGCTGATATCCTACAATAAAACCTAGGGGCTTTCCGCCAGCATCATAGCGGTAAACTTCCCCATCTGTGGGGCTGCTCAGGTTATAGAATGAATGCTCCTGTACACGCATGCCCCCATAAAACAGATGGCGGCTATTGCCTCTGCCAAGTAGCATGTGGTAACTTTCGCCCAGGTTGTTTAGGGTATAACCCGCACTTATTTCTGTTCGGAATTTATCTGCGCTCTCCTGTGAGAGCGCATATGTTGATGTAAATAAGAGGGGTAATAGAAGGAGTTTTTTCATTTTAGATTTTTGAATTTCGAGTCAGACAAAGTCCCCATTTCCTTAGGGAGAAAAGTAGGAATTTTTTAGCTTCTATTCTATTCTTTTTCCTCCCTTAATGAGAAGAAGCTAAATGCTGCATTTCCATACACCCTGACCACTTCGAAATGTTGGAGGGTTTCCAGGTTGGTGGCGCTCTGGTGTTCCACCACCATGAGCCCTTCCTCATTTAGCAGATTATTCATGAAAACCTGGTCTACCAGTTTTTCATAATCCTCATAGTCGTATGGAGGGTCGGCAAAGATGAGGTCGAATTTGCGGTACTCACGGCTCAGATACTGTAGTACCTCCGCCCTGTGGACCTGAAGTCCTTCTGCCTTCAGAGTACCTGCAGTTTCCTGAATAAACCTTACGCAGCGGGCATTCTCATCTATCGCGGTGATATCCTTGCAGCCGCGGCTTGCCAGCTCATAAGAGATGTTTCCGGTGCCGGCAAAAAGATCGAGGGCTTTTATCTCGTCAAAATAGAAATTGTTATTCAGAATATTAAACAGCGATTCCTTGGCACGGTCGGTAGTGGGACGCACCGGCAGGTTTTTAGGGGCTCTTATTCTTTTGCCACGATAATTGCCACTAATGATGCGAATCATAAGGTTGCAATTAAATGGGCGGCCCGCCTCAGGTTATGGGTTGTGAGATTTCGATGCGCGCTAAGCCTTGCCGGAAGTTGTACATCTTCGACTCGGCCTATGTACCTGGTGAGCAGGTTGTAAAGGGCATTTCCTTTTTGCACTTCACCGGCAATGTGGAGGTTTACCTCAGAGGCGGGTATTTTGGACTGCTCCAGGGCGAACAAAATGTAATAGAGAAGATCTTCGGGAGTTTCGTGAGGAAACTGATTATAGAAGATGATCTTGCTTTTGTGCGCCATAAACAGTTCCGCAAATGCAGGGGAAATCTGCAGGAAGAAAAAATCATCCTGTATGGGTTGTTGATTGAACAGGGAGTTGAAGGCAAAACCACTGTGGGCAATAGTGGTATTCTGGTTTTGCTGAACTGCAAACGTTACCAGTTGCACCGGCAAGGCATACACACACACCACATCCTTTCTGCTCCAGAAATCGCTGAAAATATGATCACCCGGCTCCAGGCGTGCTGTTTGGTCAAGCAGCGTTTCACCACTGCCCTGTTCATAAAATATATCGGGAATAAGGCAAAATTTCGAAACTGAAAAAAACCACTGTAC
>CAZNMG010000073.1:0-5263 GCA_964574075.1 uncultured Owenweeksia sp. | reverse complement strand
ATTTCAAAAAGCCGGATATAAAACCGGTCTTTATACGTCCCCACATCTAAAGGACTTTAGGGAGCGAATCCGTATCAATGGTGAAATGATACCCGAAGACGATGTCGTATCCTTTGTAAAACAGCACCTCAAAACCTTTGAGGATATCGGACTTTCATTTTTTGAAATGACGGTGGGTATGGCCTTTAAATATTTTGCAGATGAAGAAGTGGATATTGCCATTATTGAGGTTGGCATGGGCGGGCGGCTCGACAGTACGAATGTGATCACCCCTGAACTTAGTGTAATCACAAATATCAGCCTCGATCATACACAGTTTCTGGGGCATACAAAAAGCCTTATTGCTGCAGAAAAGGGGGGCATCATAAAACCGCTCATTCCCGTGGTGATCGGAGAACACGATTCTGAAGCCGATCCTGTTTTCCGAAAAATTGCAGGAGAAAGAAAAGCACCCATATATTTTGCAGAAGATATCATCGCCTCGCGCGCAGTGGATGCCCTCGATCTGAAAGGAATCTATCAGGAGAAAAATGTGCGTACCGTTTTCGCGGTAGTTCACAAACTCAGCGAACAGGGGTATCGCATTGAAGATCACCTCGAAGAAGCCCTAAAGAATACAGCCAGACTAACCGGCCTTCGGGGGCGATGGGAGCAGATCGGTTCCAGTCCAAAAATTGTTTGCGATACCGGCCATAACGAAGCAGGGGTGCGAATGGTGCTCGATCAGCTCCAAAGGGAATCATATCGCCAGCTCCATATTGTGTGGGGCATGGTTGGAGACAAGGACATTTCCGGCATTCTGCATTTGTTGCCCAAAAGCGCCATCTACTACTTTTGCAAACCCGATATCCCCCGTGGAAAAAATGCTGAGGAACTGGGTCGTGAAGCTGTTCGGTTTGGTCTCTCCGGGAAATCCTATTCCTCCGTAATGGAAGCGTTCGAAGAAGCCAAATCCCACACTCTTGCCGATGATTTCATATTTGTGGGGGGAAGCACCTTTGTGGTAGCAGAGGTCTTGTAGAAAAAAGAAGGGAAGTCTTCAATGCGACTTGTGAGACATACTGGATTCGAACCAGTGACCCCTGCCCTGTCAAGGCAGTGCTCTGAACCAACTGAGCTAATGTCTCTAACGGTGCCAAATTTATTACTTTTTAAATGTAATTATCCGTTCAGACAAATGTCTTCCACAATTTCCTGAAAGGCAAGTAGGCTACTTCAAAAGAGCTGTATTGACTGACTATCCAAATTTTTATTCCCGCATTTTGGCGAAATGAATTTTACTGTATATTTGCCGTCCCAAAAGGGAAAGGGGGCAATTAGCTCAGCTGGTTCAGAGCACCTCGTTTACACCGAGGGGGTCGGGAGTTCGAATCTCTCATTGCCCACAGCAAAGGCCCGACACGTACGTGTCGGGCCTTTTATTTTTGTCCTTCATCAAAAAGAATTAGCGCGGCTACGTTACTTTTAGTAATTTCGGTCTTATCCTGATCTCCCCTATAATTGATAATTTCCGCATTTTGAAGATTCCTGAAAAGTTCCATAATACTCTCGAGGAGCAACCCTTTGCCCATTGCAAAATGTGTGATAAGGAACTGTTAAACAGCAACTCAAGCTACATTATAGAAAAAGCCTTCCGCAGATTTCCTAATCATGGGGAGGAATTAATATTTGAGGTAGCCATCTGCACGGAATGTGCCGGAAATATGCGTGCCACTCTTTCATGGGAATCCCTTGAAAAAGTAACCCAGTTTTTCGCCCAAAAGGCCTCCTTGCGTAAGGCGGAACTCACTAAACTGTCTCCGGATGAACTGCTACAAACCTGTCTTCTAAGTGGACGTCCACTGGCCGAAATGGAGGAATACCAGGTTTATGCCCATTGTGAGGGGAACAACATTGCCCCTATGGGCGGTTATTACCTGCTTAGCGGCCAGATAATGGAAGAAATTCATGACGCTCTTTCCACCCAAACCAAAGATGAACTCCAGCGCTTTTCGGATGACAACCTTGGCACACCACCGGAATTGCAAAAGCTTTTTTCCAGAGGCGATATCCTGGTTATCTAAAATGTGTAGGAAATTCCATTAGTCCACTTTATTGTAAGGTTTGGAATAGCCGGATCATTAACCGGAACTGCGTCATAAGCCATTGTGAAGGTCGTTGTAAAACTCAGGGTCTTAAAAATGGCCAGCTGTAACTGCGATTGTAGCGAAGTGCGGAAGTCATCAAATTTATCCAGGCGCGGCTGGTAGTATAAATAATTGGCCCAGCTCAACCTCGCCTTTAAAAGATAGGTAACTGAAAGATAGCTGCTAAGGCGAATATCTTCGTTAATGGTATCGGTTCCTAATTCATCATCATACTCATACATCAACAGGGGCCCGAAAAAGATTTTCAGACGCTCCTTTTCCAATAGGGTAAAACGTGGACCTAGCCCCATGAGGGTTCGTTTCTGTATCCTGAGCGGGAGATCCTTTTGGTATTGGCTAAAAGCTTCGTAGGACAGCCAATTATTCTGCCGGTAATTGTAGCGTAAATGGAAAAATAGATTTTGCTCCAGCACTATTTTGTTAGCCAGCGAAACATCAAGTGTGTTCAGAAATAACACTGTATTCCGTCCTTTTCTATACTTCAGGCTCAGATTATTAGTTATTTCTACCAGCTCCCGGGTGTTTCGGGTATAATTCAGATTGAAATTTTCGACACCATGAAAACCGGTCGTATCCGCAAAACTCCGCAAAGATTCTATATTTACGATTTGGGCGGATCCTATTTGCACCATACCCATAAAAGCTAACAGCAAAGGAAAACGAGACATGCGAAGAGAAAAGTTTTTTGAAGTATATAAAAATAAAAAGCCTCTCCGGGCGGAGAGGCTTAATAAACCTAAAAGGTCAAGTCATGAAACATTTGAAAACTCTACTCTGAGACAAATGTAAGGTAAAACTTTCCATATAACCAAATAATTTTTAAAGTTAATACTCAATAAGTTACAAATTATCATGTTGAAAAAGTTAGACAGCCGCCACTCCAGTTTTTCCCGTAGCATACCCCAATCGCTTTTCCTGCTGTTTTTTCTCGTTTTTGGACCACATTTTATTAAAGCTCAAAACGACACCTCGGATGCTCAATCAAATGAGCTCAGACAAAAAATAGCGGCCTTGAAAAATGATAAAACCGAAAAATATGAGGTCAGATTTTTAAACATTGCCGACCAAGACATTGGGGCCATTGACAAAACTTCCTACCAATGGAAGGATGAGTTCATGCTCAAGAGCCATGAGAAAGTGGAAAACAACCTGGGAAACCGCGGCTATGAAAAGTTTTACGTTAGCGTATTTGCCTACGAAACCCTAAGGGATCGGCAGTATGCGCTTTCGGATTGGATGGAAAATTTTCTGGAAGGCCGGGAGATAAGGGCAGGGCGGATGATGCGCACCTATGACTATGCCTCTCCAACCCTAGTTCTTATTAATGATACCGAAATAATTGTGCTCACCTACAAGTGCAGCGATTATACAGAGGACAACTATGAGCAATGGAAGGATGATCTCCTCGCTTATTTCGAAAAAGACAATACTATGGTGGTAGAAGTTTTATGTGGCGGTCCGCTTGAGTGGACTAAAAATGCTCCGGATCCCCGCACCACGCGTGGGCTTTTCTGATCATTGGCAGTACTTATCCCATCCACCCTTCCCTGTCAAGGCTCCGGTATTGAATGGCTTCGGCCAGATGTCCGGTTTCAATGTTCTCACAGGCTTCAAGGTCAGCTATGGTGCGTGCTACCTTTAGTATACGATCATAAGCCCGGCCGGAAAGGTTGAGCTTATCAATGGCGTGCCGCAGTAGCTCCTGCCCTGCCTTGTCCACCTCACAGACCTGGCGCAACTGTCGTGTGCTCATCTGTGCATTGTTGTATACGCCCTCCTTCTCTTTAAATCGCTCGTTTTGTATCTCCCTTGCCGAAACTACCCTCTTACGAATCTCCACACTCTTTTCCTCCTCCCTTTTGGATGCCATCTCATCAAAGGAGACCGGTGTTACTTCCACATGCAGGTCAATACGGTCGAGCAGCGGACCTGATATTTTATTGAGATACTTCTGCACCACTCCTGGCGAGCATACACAATCCTTTGTTGGGTGGTTGAAGTAGCCACAAGGACAAGGATTCATTGAAGCTACCAACATAAACGAAGAAGGATAATCAACTGTAAACTTGGCGCGGCTGATGGTAACTTTCCGGTCTTCCATCGGCTGGCGCATAACTTCCAGCACAGTCCGTTTAAACTCCGGAAGTTCATCCAAAAACAAAATGCCGTTGTGTGCCAATGAAATTTCTCCAGGCTGAGGAAAGCCCCCGCCCCCAACCAGGGCCACATCCGAAATGGAATGGTGAGGATTGCGAAACGGCCGCTGTGCTACCAGACTGCTGTTGTGCCTGAGTTGTCCAGCAACTGAATGTATCTTAGTGGTTTCAAGAGCCTCATTGAGTGTCATTGGGGGCAAAATGGATGGCATTCGTTTGGCCAACATCGTTTTCCCGGCACCCGGAGGGCCAATCAATATTACATTGTGACCTCCTGCTGCAGCAATTTCCAAAGCCCGCTTTATATTCTCCTGACCTTTAACCTGATCAAAATCATGCTCCGGGTTATCAAGGTGCAGGGCGAATTCCTTCCGGGTGTTTACCACCACCCGCTCCAGATTTTCTCCCCCACTCAAAAACTCGATCACTTCCTGGAGATTAGTGGCTCCGTACACTTCAAGCTTGTTTACTATAGCAGCTTCGCGGGCATTTTCCGCGGGAAGTATAAAACCTTTAAATCCTTCTTTCCTGGCCTGAATGGCAATAGGCAATGCCCCTTTAATGGGCTGCAGGCCACCATCCAGCGAAAGCTCACCCATTATTACGTATCCGTCCACTTCAGGAATATCAATCTGCTCTGATGCCGAGAGAATACCCAGGGCTATAGGCAGGTCATAAGCAGATCCCTCCTTGCGAATGTCGGCAGGGGCCATGTTGATAGTGATCTTTTTGCCCGGCCACTTGTGTCCGTTATTTTTGAGTGCCGCTGTAATGCGGTGCTGGCTTTCTTTAACGGCACTATCTGGCAGCCCCACCAGGTGAAAATTTATACCGATATCGATATTAACCTCAATGGTAATACTGGTGGCATCCACGCCAAAAACGGCACTGCCAAAGGTTTTTATAAGCATGGTTTGGTTTCTATGGTTGAAATTAGGCATTTTTCCTAAAAGTAGTTTT
>CAZNMG010000072.1:0-5306 GCA_964574075.1 uncultured Owenweeksia sp. | reverse complement strand
ATCAATTCCGATCACTTCCACCCCATCGCCATATAAAAGAAGGTTACTGCTATTTTCCACCGGGGTACACCGGATGGAGTTCATATCGTGACTCACCACGTCCTCTTCATGATACCGGGTATCTATGATCGGCTTAAAGATCTCCACCTTTTGCTGGGCAAACTGTGCCCGCTTCATTCTGCGGATCAACTCTTCGGTTTTGCCGGAAAACATGGAGCCGCAGATCACTTCGATCCAGCCGGTGTGTTTGTTGTGATCAACGGGGTTTTCGAGAAACATTTAGTAATTTCAGCCTTTATTTTTAGGAAGGACAAAACTACTGAAAGATACTCATCCCTATGGAGGAAGCAATTAAGCGGGAACTGAATGAACTTTGCCGCGATATATTAAATGATCAGGAGCAGGTGTCTGTTGACAGGTACCTGCGCAGAACCCGGATGCTGGAAGAAAAACTCATTTTAATGCAGTACCTGAAACATCGCGAAAAGAATATCCACACCGAAGATGATCCTGCCTCCACCGCTTATGATGAGGAAATAGAAAATACGCTTGATGCTGCAGAAACCCAAAGGCAGGAAAGTGAGGCAAGGGCAGCTAATGCACATCGCGCAGCAGAAGCGCCTGAACCTGCTCCGCCAGCTTCTACAGCATTAGAAACATCAGGTCCTGATGAGCAGAAACAATCGCGTGAGGCTTCTGAACCTGTGCAGCAGCAAGTCTCACAAAAGCCTGCCACTCCTCCCGAACCTCTCAGCGAATCACCCATAGACCCTGACAAGTTGAAAAGGGACAGAACCCCAGTGGAAGCAACACAAGCGCCCCAAAGGGAACATGAAAAACCACTTGAGAAGAAAAGATCGGTAAATGAGCAGTTTGTGGGCCACATTAAGCTGGGCCTTAATGACCGCCTTGCTTTTGTAAAGCATCTCTTTGGCGGCAGCCAGGAGGATCTCAACCGCGTACTATCACAACTCAACACCTTTGACAGCTACGAGGAAGCGGAACACTTTTTGGCTGAAATGGTAAAACCTGATTACGACTGGCGCGATAAGGAGGAATATGAGGAAAGGTTACAGGAGTTGGTAAAGGCAAAGTTTGGGGAATAGATTTTCCGCCTTTCATTGTGCTTTAGTAATAGATTGATACCCTTCAGGGTTCCTCTTGATAGGGGAACCGGAAGCCTTGGTGTCTTCGTGCCTTAGTGGCAATCGATGTGAACTGGCCACAAAGTCGCTAAGACACAAAGAATCCTGAGAGCACTTGTCCTGCGACCTCACCACTTTATCAACTTCAGTTATTCCATCATTTAGCTTCCCTACATTTATTTAGAATCATTCTCAATACCTTATCTTTGCACACCTGAAAAAGAACTCAATGTCATACTCCAAGCAGCAAGTTTTAGAAGCTCTCGCCACAGTAACTTCTACAAAAACTGACAAAAACCTGGTGGATGCCGGGCATGTAAAGAACATCCAGATCTTCGGCAAGGAGATAATAGTGGATGTAGTAAGCCTTTCACCCGCGCTTCATGTAAAAAAGAAACTCGAGGTGGATATCCTCAAAGCCATCCACAAAGTGGTGGATGTGAAAGCCCAGGTGAAGATAAATCTTGAAGTGCCCAGGGAAGCTGAGCAAAAAGCCAGCATGATACGCGGTGCCGAATTGCCGGGTGTGAAGAATATTATCGCAGTGGCCTCCGGAAAAGGTGGCGTGGGTAAGAGCACCGTTGCTGCCAACCTCGCGGTAAGCCTTGCCGAAAAAGGTTTTAATGTAGGCCTTGTAGATGCCGATATCTATGGCCCTTCGCAACCCATGATGTTTGATGTGGCAACCGCCAGGCCGGGCAGCATCACCATTGATGGTCAGAATAAAATGGAACCTGTGGAAAGTTATGGGGTGAAACTCCTTTCCATCGGCTTTTTTGCAGGCACCAACCAGGCGGTGGTATGGCGTGGCCCCATGGCGTCCAAGGCACTGAACCAGCTTATACGTGATGCACATTGGGGAGAACTTGATTTTATGATCGTGGACCTTCCTCCCGGCACCGGTGACATTCACCTGAGCCTGGTACAGGCGGTGCCTATAACGGGGGCAATAATTGTGAGCACCCCTCAAAACGTGGCTTTGGCCGATGCCCGCAAGGGAGTAGGTATGTTCAAAGTGGAAAACATCAACGTACCTGTTTTGGGAATGATCGAGAATATGTCGTACTTCACGCCAGCCGAACTTCCTGATAATAAGTATTATATCTTTGGCCGTGAAGGTGTACGGAACCTCTGCAACGAGCTGCAGGTCCCATTCCTGGGAGAGATTCCGCTGGTACAAAGCATCCGTGAAAGCGGGGATGTGGGCCGCCCGGCAGTGCTCCAGGAAGGTACCGCAGTAAGCGAGGCTCTCGATAGTATAACTAAACGAATGGTGGAAGAACTGGTGAAGCGCAACAAAAAAATGCCGCCTACGGAAGTCACCCGCATCACCACCATGGCAGGCTGTTCAGCAGTAAAAGAAGAAGCATAAAATGATAGCAGACAGAGCAAATACCATTAGCAAGATCAACCTGGCGCTTGACGAGATCCGCCCTTTTCTCAATTCAGATGGTGGCGATATTTCCTTTATAGATCTCACTGATGAGGGCGTAGTGAGCGTGCAGCTTCACGGTGCATGTACCGGATGTTCAGTAAACCAGATGACCCTGAAATCGGGTGTGGAAATGACCGTGAAGAAACATGCTCCTGAGGTAAGCCGTGTGGTGGAAATAGGAATGGCTGAAGGCATAAAATGACAGAAGTAAAATCTCTCGATAAGGTTACCATTCATTTTGCGGGTGACTCGGGCGATGGTATTCAACTTGCCGGCAGTCAGTTTACCAATACAACCGCATTGTTTGGAAATGACCTCAGCACCTTCCCTGATTTCCCTGCCGAAATTCGCGCCCCGGGTGGCACCGTAGCCGGGGTTTCCGGTTTCCAGATAAACTTTGGCAGCGTAGAGATCAATACCCCCGGCAGTGATCCTGATGTGCTGGTGGTGATGAATGCCGCGGCTTTCAGCAAGAACTTTAAGAATCTTAAGAAAGGTGGAACGATCATAGCCAATGAATCCGGTTTTGACAAACGAAGCCTTCGGCTGGCAAAAATGAACGAGGATGCCAACCCTCTTGATGCGATTCACGAGTCAGACTACAAACTTTACCGCATTGATATTACCGGGCTCAACCGTGAGGCAGTTGCTGATCTCAGTCTTTCCGTAAAGGAAAAGGACCGTTCGCGAAACCTCTTCGCCCTTGGCCTCGTGTACTGGATCTACAATCGCTCTTTGGAACATACCCTTTCTTTCCTCAACGATAAATTCAAAGGCCACCCAGAAATTTTGGAAGCCAATGTACGCTCCCTCAAGGCCGGCTACCACTACGGAGAAACCATAGAAGCCGCCACACGATACACAATTGATAAGGCGAAAAAGGAACCGGGAGAATATCGCGGTATTGTTGGTAATGAAGCTTTAGGCCTGGGTTTGATCGCTGCCGCGCAAAAATCAGGACTCCAAATGTTCTATGCCGGCTATCCAATAACACCAGCCTCTGATATTCTCCATTTTCTTTCGCGCCACAAGAATTTCGGTATTAAAACCTTTCAGGCCGAAGATGAAATTGCCGCCATCACAGCCGCTATTGGCGCATCCTTTGGCGGAGCACTTGGCGTTACCGCCACCTCAGGGCCAGGGATGGCTTTGAAAACCGAAGCTTTAGGACTTGCTTTAATGCTGGAGTTGCCGCTGGTGGTGATCAATGTGCAACGTGGCGGTCCTTCAACAGGACTTCCCACCAAAACAGAACAGGCCGACCTTATGCAGGCCCTGTACGGAAGGAACGGAGAAGCTCCCATACCCGTTATTGCGGCATCCTCACCTGCTGATTGTTTTAATACGGCTATTGAAGCAGCCCGTATTGCCGTGGAGTACATGACTCCTGTTATCCTACTTTCAGATGGCTATATCGCCAATGGTTCGGAGCCCTGGAAATTTCCGAAGGCCGGAGATCTCCCGGCTATTAAACCTCCTTTTACCAATCAGGAGGAAGAGGATTACCAACCCTACCGCAGGGACGAAAAGCTGGTGAGACAGTGGTCTGCTGCGGGTGTACCCGGCCATGAACACCGGGTGGGTGGCCTCGAAAAGGAAGCCATTACCGGCAATGTAAGCTATGACCCTGGAAATCATGAGCAAATGGTAAAAACCAGGGCGCAGAAAGTGCAAAATATACGTGATACCTATTCGCCACAAGTGCTGATACAGGGTGATACCAAAGGAAAACTACTGGTAATCGGCTGGGGCAGCACATTAGGAGCAATTAAGGTTGCGGTACGGAATTCACGGGCAAAGGAATTCACAGTTTCCCAACTGCATCTCAGGCACCTGTTTCCATTCCCAAAAGAGTTGGGAGATATTTTAGAAAATTTCGACACCATCCTGGTACCGGAACTCAACAATGGGCAGCTATCCAAAGTGCTCCGGCAGGAATTTCAAAGAGAGGTGATATCCTTCACAAAAATTCAGGGCTTACCTTTCAGGGCACAGGACATTGAGAAGGAGATCGGAAAATATTTTGAACGAGGGGAGAAATGAGGACGAAGAATGGAACAATAACAGCTAAGGATTTTGCGAGCGATCAGGATATTCGCTGGTGCCCCGGCTGTGGCGACTATAGCATTTTAAAACAGATGCAAACGGTGCTCCCTGAACTGGGTGTGGCACGCGAAAATCTCGTTTTCATTTCGGGCATTGGCTGTAGCTCACGCTTCCCCTATTACATGAACAGTTATGGTATGCACGGTATTCACGGTAGGGCGCCTTCCATTGCTACAGGCCTTAAAGCCGTGAACCCTGAACTAAGTGTTTGGGTGGTTACCGGTGATGGCGATGGTTTGTCCATTGGCGGAAATCAATTGATACACCTGCTGAGGCGAAACGCGGACATCAATGTGCTCCTGTTTAACAACGAAATTTACGGTCTCACCAAAGGACAGTACTCGCCCACCTCAGAGTTTGGAAAGTATACCAAGTCCAGTCCCTTGGGCAGCATTGATCACCCCTTCAACCCTATTGCCCTGGCGCTTGGCGCGGATGCAACCTTTGTGGCCCGTACAATGGATCGCGATCCTGTTCACCTCCGCGACATACTTCAGGAAGCCCATCAACATAAGGGCACCAGCTATATGGAGATCTACCAGAACTGCAACGTTTTTAATGATGGGGCCTTCGAGCAATTCACCGATAAAAATCACAAAGCGCTTCACACCATCTTTCTT
>CAZNMG010000071.1:0-13529 GCA_964574075.1 uncultured Owenweeksia sp. | reverse complement strand
AGTTATCGCGGAAAAAGACATACACAGTATTCGGAGGAGCGCGATAAATACGATAAGAATATTGCCCTTGGAATAGATAAGATCGTATGCATTTCACCCCTTTATCTTAAGCTTGATGAGCGTGCTGAAGATGGGATCCGCTATTTGAGTACAGATGAGCAGCTCGAAAAATACCGTCATCAGATCACAGAAATTGCTGATATGATTGACCTGAATGTGAAAATGCTGGATTATAAGAAGCTAAAGTCTGACGAAACTGAAGCTTTCAACGACCTTGGCCTTTTAAAGAATTGGGTATCCGAGCGTCTTTCACACGAAAATTCAGACGCTCTGGTGAGTGCATCGGATAATGTGCAGTACCTCCGCGAAAAGTATGACACCGATTTCATAGCATACACGGGCAATGTCTCTCTCCGGGTAAAGGAGGATGCCGTAGCGCAAAAAATCTGTTATGGTTTAATACTTTATCCACTTCTGCCGCTGATGATTGCGGATATTGTCACTCCTGAGTACGAATCATTTAATTTTTTCTTCCTTTTTGATCTGCGCAATGGAAATGCCCTGCTGGCCGAGTACAATAACTATGATTCTGCTGACCGCGATGATTACATACGCAGCATTGTGTACAATCACCTGATCCAGATAAAGGAAAAACCTGAAAACTAATGAAACGCTTCTACCTTACAATTCTGCTGGTGAGCCTTCTCACAAATTCGGCATTTGCCCAAAGTGCTCCCGGATATCTTGGCCATAGATTCTCCGTTGGCTATCATGCCTTTCTTTCACCAACCTTCAAAAATCCTGTACCCGGCTCAGAGGTGGCTTTTGAGGATAATGATCCCAGTTCAGGGCTAATCGATGTCGGGTTTGGAGTTAATTTTCAACACCACCTTGTGGCCGATTTTGTAGTGAGCAAAAGTACCTCTGTAGGAGCTGACCTGTTGTACAGTCGTTCCGCCTTTATCCCTTCACAGGCCTATGACATAATCCTTGATGAGTATGGGCGCTTTTCGGCCGTAGGAATCATACTGCAGGCTAAACGTTATAACGCCCACTTTGCCCCACTCGGCAGCTTTTGGGAGTATCGCCTTGGCTATGCCACACTTAATGTAGAGGACTTCCACTATCACCACCGTGGCCAAAATGGGGGCCCAGGAACTGAAGGTACGATTAGTGGCGGCAGTATTGGTGGCATGATGGCTGGCCTGGGTATTGGTGTAAACAGGGTGATCAGAGACCGGTACATGCTCACATGGGGCCTTGATATCAGTATTTTTCCCAAAGGCTGGAGAGGTGCCACCGGTCTGGTCTTTCTTGATGGCCCTGATGATTTCTTTGACTTTCAGAAAGGCGACAGTGCCTTCAATCAGCAGGTCCTACTGGACCGGGCCGCGGGCAGGTTTCTTTTGGAGTCAATTTTAAACTTTAAGGTAGGGGTCAGTTTTCTGCCCTAAAGGCGCAAGCCTGAAGTAGGCGGGCATAAAAAAAGCCGCCATGCAGATGCATAACGGCTTCAATATTTTGTACCGGTTGGATTAGCCTTTAAAGAATTCGCTGGTCATTTCCTTGTTAACCACTTTTTCCTCAAAAGTATAAGCTCCGCTCTTGGGGCTTTTCACCATCTTCACCACTTTGGTAAAAGAGGCCGAATCCCCTCTCTTTAGTGTTGCAACTACTTTCTTTGCCATTGCTTAATTTTTTTTTTAAAGATTACTTGATCTCTTTATGTACCGTCTTGCGCTTCAGGATGGGGTTGAATTTTTTCAACTCCAGGCGATCAGGTGAGTTCTTTTTATTTTTGGTAGTGATATAGCGCGAAGTACCGGGCTTGCCTGACTCCTTGTGCTCGGTGCACTCCATAATCACTTGCACTCTGTTTCCTCTCTTGGCCATAGCGGGTTATTATTTGGTAAGAAAGCCTTTTGCGCGGGCTTCTTTAATTACGGCAGAAATGCCTTTCTTGTTAATACTTTTTAGAGCAGAGGTGGAAACTTTTAGGGTTACCCATTTGTCTTCTTCAGGAATGTAAAAACGCTTTTTGGTAAGGTTTACATTAAATTTCCGTTTGTTCTTCTTGTTTGAGAAGGAAACGTGGTTGCCGGTAATTGCCTTCTTTCCTGTTAATTCACATACTCGTGACATAAATCTGCTCATTAAAATTGGGTCTGCAAAATTAAACAAACTTTTAAGACCTTACAATACTAGGGTTCAATTTTATAAATCTCTCTGCGCAGCATATTCAGGGCTGTAAGAGCCGTTCTCCGGATGTTGTGCTGCCGGTTTTTCCCAAAATTAAATTGACGGGCCACCGTACGCCCTGGTCCCGATACAGCAATCCATACCGTGCCGGTAGGTTGCTCCTCATCTCCACCTGTGGGTCCGGAATATCCCGTGGTTGCGACCGAGAAGGTGGTTTTCAGCTTTTCGCAGGCCCCTTTGGCCATAGCCACAGCCACCTCTTCCGATACCACTCCATATTTCTCTATTACCTCTTCCTCCACACCCAGCAGATTTATCTTGGCTTCAATGGCATAGGATACAATGCTGCCCTTAAAGGTTTCGGAACTTCCCGGTAAACGGGTGAGCAGGTGGGCGATATATCCTCCTGAGCAGCTTTCGGCAGTGCCCACCGTAGCATCCCGCTCCTTGAGCATGGTGCCGATCACCTCCTCCAGGGTCTGCTCATTTTCCCCGAACACTACCGACCCGAGAATTTCCTTAGCTTTTTCTATCTCGCGATCAATCCTCTCCGTCACCTCCTGCTTATCACCTGCGTAGGTGCTCAGCCTCAGCTTTACGATACCGGGCGAAGGAAGGTAGGCCAGGCTGATTTCGGGTGGCAGGTTATTTTCCCAGTCCTTTAACTTATCGGCCAGATCGCTTTCCGAAACCCCCTGGGTAAGAATAGTGCGGTGTACCACCGTCCCCGGCTGCAGGTTTTCATTGATCCACGGGATGATGGAATCCTTGACCAGGTGCTCCGTTTCGTAGGGCACACCAGGCAGTGCAAAGTAATGCCGGCCCCCGCGCTCAAAATGCATTCCTGAGGCGGTGCCCATTTTATTGATAATGGGTGTGCAGCAATCCGGTAGCTCTGCCTGTGCACGCTGGGCGTCCATGGGTTTTAATTTAAAAGAACCGAAAAGCTGCTCTATATTCTGATACACACCTTCATTAAACACCAGTTTTCCCCCGAAGTACTCGGTCAACGTCCGTTTGGTGATGTCATCCCGTGTGGGGCCGAGGCCACCGGTGAGAAAAACCAGAACAGTCTCAGGTAGGATCTGGTCTAAAGCCTCAATTATGGCCTCCCCCTTATCGGCAATCACACGCTTTTGCTTTACGGTGATCCCGTGGGCGTTGAGTTGGCTGGCAATAAAGGCGGAGTTGGTATCAATAGTTTGCCCGATGAGGATCTCATCTCCAATGGCAATTAATTCTGCTTGCAATCTTTAGGCTTTTGCGGCAAAAATAGGGTTTCTGTGGTGGTTGTGGAAGGAGATAAATTGCAAAATAACGCCCATTATGAGAACAATCCGTCTATAAAACCGTAGCTAGTTATTTCCGCAATTGAAGTTCTTTATCCTAAACCTTCCTCCCTCCCACAGGTAATATTACCTGGAAAAACCATCATACATGAAAAAGTTAAGTATCCTGTTCCTCTCACTTGTTTTATCCGGGTGCGATCAGTTAGGCGAACTGGGAACTCAATTCCCGACCAGCGGCCCGCCCACCAAGGCGGAGATTGCCCAGGGAATACGCGAGGCTTTGGTAGTAGGTACCAAAAACACGGTGGCCCAAACGTCCCAGGTAAATGGTTTTTACGGCAACAGCCTCATCAGGATTCCCTTTCCGCCCGAAGCGAAAAAAGTAGAGGAAACCGCTCGCGACCTTGGCCTCGATAAGCAGGTGGATAATTTCATTATGACCATGAACCGGGGCGCAGAAAAAGCGGCCGAAAAGGCTACGCCCATTTTTGTGAATGCCATTAAGCAAATGACCATTCAGGATGTGTATGACATTTGGAGAGGCGAGGATGATGCTGCTACGCAGTACCTGCGAAAGACCACCATGACCCAGCTAAAACAGGAGTTTCGCCCGGTGATCGTTTCCACACTGGACCAGGTGGAACTCACCAAATACTGGAACCCTCTGGTGACCGCCTACAACAGGCTCCCTTTGGGCGATAAGGTAAATCCTGATCTTGACGAATATGTGCTGGATGAAACCCTCAATGGCCTTTTTGCAGTAATTGCCCTGGAAGAGGAAAAAATAAGGGAGGATCCGCAGGCGCGGGTAACAGAGATCCTGGAGAAAGTATTCGGGTATATCGATCAGCGGCCCTGATCCTTCTTTTTACCGCCAAAGATCTTTTCAAAGAAGCCTTTCTTTTTCTGCTCCTGGTCAGGTTGAGCCTCATCCTCTCCCTGCTCCTGCTCATTGCCTTCTATTACCTGCCCCTCACGTTCGTTGAAAATGCCAAAAAAGGTATCCATCAGGTTCTTTTCCTTAAAATCATCGCAGGCAATTTTCCGCTCCAGCCTTTTAGGTAAAGGTTTAAAACCAGCCCGGCTATAATGATTCAACTCCGGATTCCGGAGCATCTGGCGGTAGAAATTCCCGAAAACAGGTAGTGCCATTGCCGATCCACTGCCGTAAGTACCGCTACGGAAATGCACCACCGGACTGGAGGCTCCTACCCACACGCCTGCCACCAGCTGCGGGTTGTAACCGATAAACCAGCCATCAGCATAGTTTTGGGCCGTACCCGTTTTACCAGCCAGGTCGCTTTGAATTCCATAAGCGGATCGCAGCCTGCTGCCCGTGCCTTCATTCACCACCCCCTGCAGCATGGCATTCATGAGGTGGGCAATATCCTCTTCCAGCACCCTGGGACCTTGATCCGATATTTCCGTCTCGTACAGCACCTTTCCCCTGGCATCTTCAATGCGGGTGATAAAATAGGGCTGTACCCGGTGGCCACCATTGGCAAACACGGAGTACGCCCGCACCATTTCGAGGAGCGAAACACTGCCTGTACCAAGGGCCAGTGATGGATCATTGGGAAGCCGTGAATTGATGCCAAAGCTGTGGGCTGTGGATAACACATTCTCAATTCCCGCTTCAAAAATGGTTTGCACAGCGGCCACGTTTATGGATTTCTTGAGGGCCCCGGGCATGCTGTAGTATCCGCCATACTCGTCATCGTAATTACGGGGTGCCCAGTTTTCAAACTCGGGATACATCCTCCTTTCATTGGGAATATACGTGCAGGGATCAATTCCCGCACGAAGTGCTGTGGCATAAACAAAAGGCTTGAAGGTGGAAGCCGCCTGTCGCATGGCAAGTACATGGTCATAAGGGAGATACTGTTGATGAAGCCCGCCTACCCACGCGAGGATTGCCCCGTCATTGGGGTCCATAGCCAGAAAGGCGCTGTTTAGGAGCTTGATATAGTAGGCCACCGAATCCTTTACGCTCATTTCCATCACCGTGTCACCCTTTGGATGATAAAGCAGCACGGGCTTTGGTTTTTCCAGGTAATACTTTAGGGAGTCCTGCGACAGATTCCTCTTCTTCAGATTGATATAGGATTTACTTTTCTGAAGCTGGCTGGTGAAAACCTCGGGCCGGCTTCCCCATGGCTGGCGATTGCCCCAATGCCTGTTGAAGCGATCCTGCAAATAGGCCATATGCTCGCGTACCGCCTCCTCGGCATAGGTCTGCATTCGGGAATTGAGGGTGGTATAGATCCGCAAGCCATCCACTTCAAGATCATAGGGCTCGCCATTTTCGGAAGACAGGTGCTCCAGTATTTCTGTGGCTTCCTCCTTTACCCGCACTAGAAAATAGGCCGCGTGGGCTTCTTCCTCCAGGTTGTAATAACTGAGCTCGAGGGGCAGTTCCTGCAATGAATCTGTAGCCGCTGGTTCAAGGTAGCCATAGCGCTGCATCTGATGAAGAATAAGGTTGCGCCTTCGCAGTGAATGATCGGGGTTAAGCCGTGGATTGTAATAGGTGTTGGCCTTCAGTATCCCCACCAGCACTGCCGATTCGTGCGGTTCCAGGTCGGCAGGTTTTTTATTGAAAAATCGTCTGCTGGCCATACCGATGCCATAAATATTCTCTGAGAATGTGACGGTATTGAAGTATAATTCAATGATCTGCTCCTTGGTGTAAAGGCTTTCAAGCCTGCGGGCGAGAATCATCTCCTTGAACTTATTCACCGGAAGGGTGAGGAAACCGAAGTTTTTACGCCCAAAGAGGTTTTTGGCAAGCTGCTGACTAAGGGTACTTCCGCCCCCGGCACTTTCATCCTGGAGGAGAATGGATTTTACGAGCACACGCATCATACTTCGGGTGTCAATCCCCTCGTGCTCAAAAAAGCGGGCATCCTCCGTAGCTACCAGTGCCTGCACCAGGTTTTCGGGCAGCTCGGCATAGGTAACATTGGTTCTGTTTTCGCTGAATATACGCCCTATTACCTCCTTATCGGCTGAGAAAACTATGGTAGCTGTGGCGTGCCTGATTTGCGCGAGGTCATCCTTGTCCGGTAATGGGCCAAACGCTCCGGACTGTACCAACAGGTAAAAAATGGTTATTCCGCTGATGCCGGCCACCACTATGGCTGCCAGCACCCAAAGGATCTTTCTCAGGATTTTTTTACGCATACACCTATAAACGATGAATGGAACGGGGGGCGGGGTGGCAAAGTTCTAGATACGCTTCATCTGCGCCTTGATCATCTTCACCTGATCATTGAGGAGGCCGCGGGTATCGAGTTTTTTCACTTCCGTGAGCAATACCATGGCCTCTCTTTTCCTGCGCTTGGCAATCGCAATACCGGCAAGCTGTAGCTTGGCCATCGCCTGGTCGTGCTTCATCCGAAGCCCTATGGATAAAGCCTTCCGTAGAAAACTTTCCGCTTTACCCAAGCCACGCTGCGACTCAATCATGCCTTTGAGCATGTACCAGTAGGCCTGTTGTCCCTTCACCAGTGACTCTTCGGGCTTCCTGATCTTATCAAGCCACTTCTCAGCTTTATCCATATTGTTTTTGCGCAAAAACCAGAAGGCCACTATAATTTTTTCATTTCTGAAGTAGGTGAGCAATACAATACCGGCTAGCAGCACCAGAAGAATGCCGTTACCGATTTCACCTTCTATAAACATCCAAACCGCCAGGCCAATGAAAATTACAGTGAGGCCAAGGCGAATGATCTTATTTAACATGAGCTTTTTGAAATTGAGCCGGCAAAGGTAGGGATTGGCGGACGAAGTCGGAAGTTGGAAGTACTAAGTCGGAAGTTTGGATTCGTACTGCGAACTTCATATTCGTACTTGATTGAAGTTTGGGGTTTTGTTATTCGGACTAGCCATAAGCTGTAAGCTCCAAGTTGTAAGCAGTCGACCATGGACTGTTGATTGGTTAATTCGTGGATGGGTGCCAGGTATGAAAGCCGAAGACGGGAGTGAAATTCCTTCAAACTTTGTTATTCGTACTTCATTCAGGGTTTTGGAGGTTGACGTGAATTCCCGGTCTCAATACTAAGTACTTACTACTCAATACCAGGCATTGTCAGGCTGAGTGTTTCTTTGGAACCCTGCGGAAAAGAAATGTATCGAAGCCTTGGAAAGAAGGAAGTTTGGGGTTTGATGTGAATGAGCCACAAACCTTAAGCCATTAGCTGTAAGCTGGGGTTTGGGGACTGTGGACTGTGGACTGGATACTTGTAAGTTGGGCGTAATTTGAAAAACGGGAATTTGAGTAATTACCAATTATTGGTACTTTTGAAAAAAAGCCAGCAATGAGTAAAAACACCTCCATATCACTCGGAAATTATTTTGACCAGTTTGTCAGTAGTCAGGTTTCGGCAGGCAGGTATAAAAATGTCAGTGAAGTAATTAGAGCCGGACTGCGCCTTTTAGAAAATGAAGAAAGTAAAGCCACTGCTTTGAGAAATGCCATTCAGGAGGGAATTGATAGTGGAAGCGCACACGACTTTGACCCAAAGAAAAACCTTGAGGAATTAAAAGCCAGAAGAAAAAAGAATGGCTGAATATATACTGACCAATAAAGCCGTTGAGGACTTAAACGGAATTTGGAACTATACCGTTGACAAATGGTCGGAGGAACAAGCTGACAGATATTACGATATGTTGCTTCACAACTGTGAGAATATTGCCAATAATCCCCATTTAGGCAAAAACTATGATGGCGTAAAAACGGGCTTGTTCGGACTAAGAGCTAATAAACACATTATCTTTTATCGAATTCCAGACAACCGACCTATTGAGATAACGAGAATACTACACGGAAGAATGGACCTGAAAAACAGAACAACTGAATAAAAAAACTTCTCTTGGCAAAGCCCGCACTAGCCATAGCCCTGAATAGTAAATTGTGCCAGATACTTAAAGTGGAATTCGTACTTCGAACTCGTCATTCGTACTTCACTGAATTTTTGGGGTTTGTTGTTTGTAGTTTGATGTAAATAAGCACAAGCCTTAAGCCATTAGCTGCAAGCTGTGGACTGTGGACTATTGACTGTGGATAAGTGAATTCGTCAATGGGTTAATTTGTGCCTGATCCGTATGCCGAAGTCGGCAGTGAAATTCGTACTTCGTCATTCGTAATTCAGACAGATTTCCTGGTTGGAGGTGAATTTCCCGTTCTCAATACTAAATACTCCCTACTCAGTACTTGCCCCTAAAAAGCCGCCACCAGCTTCACATTCAGCAGCCGGCCCGTAAGGTAGTTGGGAACGGCATACTCACGGGCGGTGCTCACATCCTTCACCCATAGGTAACTGATGGTATTGGATGTTTGTAATAGATTAAATACCTCAAGGCTCACCCACATGCTTTTAAAGGCATTCATAAATGACGAATCATAGGTTTTGCCCTCCACCTTCAGCACTTTGCTAAAGCCAATATCCACCCTGCGATAAGGGGGCAATCTGAAGGTCTTTTCCTCGGGAGTGGCCTGGGGAGGCCCAAAGGGCAATCCGGTTCCAAAGGCCAGCGTAAGACTTACCCTGAAAGTAGGATCGCGCGGCAGGTAGTCCTGGAAAAAAATCTTGAAATTGAAGCGCTGATCCGTAGGCCGGGGCAGATATCCGGCACCGTCATTTTCGATATCTTCCTTAATTGAAAGTAGTGAAAGGCTCGCCCAACTGTCCACTCCCTTTACAAACTCTCCATTTATGCGGTAATCAAAACCGGCTGCGTAGCCACGGGAGTTGTTCACGGCCCTGTACCGGATCCGTACATTATCCAGGTCATAGGGAATGAGGTTGTTAAAATCCTTGTAGTAGAGCTCGGTCACCATTTTAAACGGGCGGTTCCAGATCTTTAGCTGGTAATCGTTGCCCAGTACGAAGTGGATGGATCGCTGCGCTTCGATATCTTCATTAATGCCGCCATCGAGGTTGCGCATTTCGCGGTAAAAGGGAGGCTGGTAATAAAAACCACTGGCAATGCGGAAAACCATATCCCTTTCCCAGTTCGGCATCCAGCTGAAGCTCGCCCGCGGACTTATCACATTCTGTCCGTTGAATGTCCAATAGTGGCTGCGAATACCCACGTTGAGAAAAAAATCCTGGTCCCATCTCTCAAAAAGCTGGGAGCGCTCCACGTAACCCGTGAGGCGGCCGGAGCGCACCGTGGCGCGGCTGTCAAAGGATTCAAAGAGTTCAAGTTGGTCATCCACCAGGCTGTCGGAAATAAAGACATCGCCTCCCACCACATTTCCATTGCCATCGACCACCGTTCCTACCAACGAATCATAGCGCCAGGAGTGATCGTGGGGAATATTGTAGCCTGCCGAATCGATCATTTCCCACTCCTTATAGCGGTCAATGATATCCTCGTACTGTAGTTTCACGCCCCAGCGCCAGCTCACCGCGCCTTTGTCCAAAAGTCCGTCATGGTAAACATTGGTAACAATGGCATCGAGGTGGTTACGGGCAAAATTCTGAAAGCCACCAACACCACGTAAAAAGGCTATTTCCCCAAACTCGTCAGAACCCAGGTTGGTGTTTAGTTCACCAAGGCGATAGGCGCCCAGCACATCAAAATATTCCTGCTCCGTGGTTTGAAAGGCGGATGCCGTAAACTTCAGCTCTAGATTTTTATTGGGACGATGAGTGGATTGAAGCGCTCCAAGGCGGGTGGTGAAGTCATAGTCCTCCATACCATCAAAAAACACTGTAAGGCGCAACGCTTCCTGGAAAGTGCCAAAATCAGTGGTGCGCACATCGGGGATCACTTGGTAGAGGTTGCGGCTGTAGTTTCCCAAAAAACTCAGCTCCCATGCATCGGTAACGTAGTAGGTAAGGTAAGCCTGCACATCAGTAAACCGCGGGCGAAAATCAGCTTCCGTGTCGAGAGATCCCAACAGGAGTTCATTGGTGCGGTATCGTCCTCCCACCAGGGCGGAGAGGCGCTTATTGAACAAGAGGTCTTCGTAGGTAACGCTTCCACCGAGCAGGCTAGCCTCCACCTCGGCACCAAATTCCTTGGGCTGCCGGTAAGTAATATCGAGCACTGATGACATTTTATCGCCATACCGCGCTGCAAACCCGCCTGCCGAAAAGCTGATGTCACTCACCATATTGGAGTTTACAAAGCTCAGGCCCTCCTGCTGACCATTGCGCACCAAAAAGGGGCGGTAGATCTGTATGCCATTGACATACACGAGGTTTTCATCAAAGTTTCCACCCCGCACCGAATATTGTGAACTCAACTCACTGTAACTGCTTACCCCCGGTAGGGTTTTGATGATGCCCTCCACATCAGAGCCAGGCCCTACAAATACATCTATATCCTTGGTGTTAATGTCAACCTGGTTGTCGAAACGGGCCTTTTTGTCAATGATCTCCACATTCTCCAAAAAATTGGGCAGGAGTTTGATCTGTTTGTCAATGGTTTTTACCTGCCCTTTTTCAATGGAAAACACCACGGTATCGGGGTTGAAGCCGAAGCTGGTAAAAAAGGCGGTCAATTTATCGCCATGATTGATATCGAGAGAGTAGCTGCCGTCATCGCGGGTTAGAGTATAAAAATTTCCCACCGTTACCTTTACGCCTTCCACGGGCATTCCTTCGCCATCAGTAACGGTACCGTTTATGGCTGTAGGCTGTTTGCGTTCCTGGGCCTGTGCCCACACGCTTAAAAACAAAAAGAATAAGACGGCAGGTAGCCGGGAAAGGCTCAATGACATTCGCTGTTCAATTACGCTTACGCGGAGTTTTAGAACTAAAATCCCCGCGTTTTAGTGCCTCAAAAAACCGGGCCCAGGCAAAGGGATCGCTCAGAGAGCCCAGCAAGGCAGTGCCACCACCGGAGAATCCCTGATAGCGGCCAAAATTATAAATATCTGCGTTCTCCGCCTGTATCACAAAATCCTGAATTTCAGCAGCGCTGTATCCCATTTCCGAGGCGCGGGTTTTCAACTCCTGTATCGCCAGGTTTTTCATGGCAATATCCTCATCGGTGGTGGGCACCCGGGTCGCCAGCAACTCATCCTTAAACCTGTCAGGGGTGGGCCAGGGATATAGAGTAACCTCCTCCAGCATGGTAGTGTCGCGTTGCATCACAATCCGTGCGAGATACTCCTTCTGCTCCAGGCTATCGGGGATGTACAGCTTCTCCATTTTAAAACCAATGGTGGTAAAGCGGATAGTATCTCCCGGAAGGGCAGCAAAAGAGAAAAAACCCTCGGCATTGGTGGTGGTAGCGCGGTTGCGGTTTTTCACCACTGCATGGGCGTAGGGGATATACTGCGGAATACTGTCAGCGGTAATCACGATACCCGAGATCTGCACCGGATCCTTTTGCTGGGCCCGGGCCACATTTAGCACCAGAATACAAACAAGCGAAGTAATAATATATCTCATGGTATCAAAAAACGGATAATTGGCAAAAATAGCATACTGCTCAAAAGATAAGGTGATAAACCCGTGTGGTCTTATTCCCTACCTCATCACTAACCTCCAATTTCAGTACGTGTTCACCGGGGCTAAGGTTGAGCTCAGCCAGGTTGGTATAGATAAGTTTGTTTTTGGCATCGTACTCAAAAAGCACCCACTCCCCATCAATGGTTGGATAATAGGAATCCACACCGCTGAAGTCGTCCTTAATGGTAAACGACAAACGCGCCATACCGCTCACGTTTGAACGGTCCTTAAAGTTAATGGGAGATATGGTGGGCGCCACGGCATCAGCTACAATGGCAAACTGCCCGAACTGGCGCGTTCGGGCCACCACGTAACCATCTTCCCAACGGCTGCCTTCGTAGTCGTCCCTGCGGCCATCCCTGAAACTGGCAATCACCAGCTTACTTTTATCACCCCGGTATTCAATGTCGGGTTTTATTTTGAGGGTGTAATATTCGTGCACCGGAATGCTGCGCGAAGCCAGCTCGTGAATAAAGGAATAGCAGTCGCCACAGGGCTCATGTTTCTGGTACTCAAAGTACATATCCCTGTAAAGGGCACCGGCAGGCAATACCACCTGTATATTGTCTTCCTTAAAGAAGTTGGGCTGGTTAAACTTAAACACCGATACATCCGCATGATCTTCCCTTTCCATGGCGAGGGTGTCGGGCGTGTATTTCAGACGGAAGTTTATCACACTCTCATTCTTGTGCATGTCGCTTACACGGATCGTAACGGGGTAGATGGTATCCTCCTTCAGCTCCGGCAGGTTCATCTTTTCATTAATGCCGTAAGCCGAAAAGTTGTTGTTGGGATCGAGGTACAGCTTGTTGATATTTCTGCGGCAACATACCTTTTGCGAATAGTCGATATGGCTGTTGATGTAGCGCGATTCATGAAAGGCAAAGGTCTCCATGGTAAACCGGTAGTACAGCTCACCCCCTATTTCGAGGGTAATTTCATACACCCCGTTCCTGTTGTTGGCCCCATCCTGCCGGTCGTAAGCGGTGATGCCAAAAGCAGGCATATTGGTTACCTCTACCAGGTCCGTTCCGGTGAGCGTGTAGTTTCCATTGCCGGAATTCAGCAGATTGAGGGTGTAGGATGAAACCAGCTCCTCCTGGTCAAATTCGTACACCTCCAGGTTGTGGAGGTCGGGGCGCTGACTGTCCTTTACATCAAACCCAAAAAACAGCGGGTTGATGATCTTTTCGGTGCGGGTATCGCGGATCTCAAAGTGGAGATGCGGGCCACCACTGCCACCACTGTTTCCCGAAAGGGCAATAAGTTCCCCCTTCTTCACCGGAAAAAGCGAAGCATCAGGATAGAGATCAACATCAAAGGATTTCTGCCGGTACTGTTCCTGCCGCACATACTCCTGCAGGCGATCATTGAAGCGCTGCAAATGGGCATATACGGTGGTAAAGCCACTGGGGTGGCGCACATACAAGGCATTTCCAAAACCATAGGGCGAAACCTTGATCCGCACCACGGTGCCTTCGGCTGCAGCCACCACCCGCTGCCCTTCGCGCTGATTCGTTTTTATATCGATGCCGGAGTGAAAATGGTTGCTCCGCAGCTCCCCGAAGGT
>CAZNMG010000070.1:0-3040 GCA_964574075.1 uncultured Owenweeksia sp. | reverse complement strand
TGGCCCCCACTGCTCGAAAAGGTACGGCATGGTTTGGAATGCCATTCCAAAGCCGGCATTCTCCTTTACCCAATCTATACCCAGATAACCAGCGGCAATGGGGATAACGATGAGGCTTCCGAGAACCACTTCCACAAATTCATTCATAAAACCAGCTGAAACTGCATTCAGAGCTATATCATCCTTGGTTTTGAGATAGGAGGCATAGCAATGAATGGTGCCCATTCCCACAGAAAGTGTGAAAAACATTTGCCCTGCAGCAGCCAGCCAAACAGTTGGATTGTAAAGGGAGTCAAATTGTGGTGTCCATAAAAAATTCAGCCCGTCCCAGGCACTGGCATCAGGATGTTCAGGTGATGCTCCTGAGGTTCCCAAAGTGAGACCCTTAATGGCAAGAAAACCTCCAAAGACCAGTAGCAGGGGTACACCAATTTTTGCCGCTCTTTCCACACCGCGGAGCCCCCGCGAAAGGATGTAAGTGTTCAACAAAAGACAAAGAATGTAAAATACCACCGCCTCAAACGGAATGCCCGTAGTTGATTTTCCGAGCTTGAGATACGTATTAAAGAATTGCGCTACTTCTCCCTGCCCCATCCCATTGAAGCTTCCCACAATGGAGTGAAAGACATATGAGATCGTCCACGATTCGATATAACAGTAGTAAGCGGCCACCGCCACGTTGGTGAAAATGCCAAACACCCCGAAATATTTCCAGAAACGCATTTTCCCCATGGTATCGAGAATGAAGGGGGTGGAGTGGTTTCCGTGTTTTCCTCCAAACCTACCCATGGCCCACTCCATCCACAGCAGCGGGATACCCATCAGCAAAAAACAAACTAAATATGGGATGATGAAGGCTCCGCCTCCATTTTGTACCGCCTGCACCGGGAAGCGCAGGAAATTACCGAGGCCGACTGCATTGCCGGCCATGGCCAGTATCAGGCCTACCCTGGTTCCCCAGGCTTCTTTGTTTGTGCTCATTATTACGAGTTAAGCGGAGCCAATACTTTTTTTTGAAAACCCACCAAATATAGAAATATTCCGATCTGCTTAGGAGCAGATTAGCGACTGCGAATTTGAATACCACATGTATTTTTAAGATACTTGCACCCTTTGTTTCGCAAATCTTCATAAAAACACAATGCGCAAGATCACATTTCTCCTGCTTTGCCTGTTTGGATCTCTTACCCTCAGTAGCCAGCAAAACCCGCTGCTGATAGAGGAAATAAGAAAAAACAATGTAACGGATGAAATAAATGACGGCACAGCCCGGGTGATTGCCAAAGGGGGAACCCCACCTTATAAATACTACTGGTCCAACGAAAGAACTGATACCCTGGCTCAGAAAGCCAACGCACTGGCCGAGGGTGTGGATCACTCAGTGCGCGTGAAAGATGCAGCCGGCAATGAAGTGGAAGCCATCTTTACTATTGAAACACAGTCAGTTGCCGAAAATTTCAACAGCACCTTCAAACCTATTGTAGATGCTTTTGCAGATGTGATTTTTTGGGATCCCTTTTTTGCGATGGGCCTCTATGACAACCGGGTTTATAATGACGTGGGCGAAGTGGTGAAGGCGCCCAACGGCACCGTACGTACCAATCAGGTTCCCTTTATTGTGATATGGCTGATATTTGGTGCCCTCTTTTTTACGATCAGGATGGGCTTTGTGAATTTCTGGGGTTGGCGCCATTCGATACAACTGGTGCGGGGCAAATTTAATGAAGACGATGCACCCGGTGAAGTAACCCATTTCCAGGCATTGGCTACAGCAGTGAGTGCCACGGTGGGGTTAGGGAATATAGCGGGGGTTGCCGTTGCTATCTCTGTGGGTGGGCCAGGTGCTACATTCTGGCTCATCATTGCAGGTTTCCTGGGGATGGCTTCCAAGTTTACCGAATGTACCCTGGGTGTTAAATACCGCGATATTGGTGCGGATGGCGTAGTGGAGGGCGGTCCCATGCGGTACCTGCGTAAAGGTCTTGCCAAAAGGAATATGGCCGGGTTAGGAAAGGTGTTGGCTGTGGTTTTTGCTATCCTGACCATTGGGGCAAGCTTTGGTGGAGGAAATATGTTCCAGGCCAACCAGGCATACGAGCAGCTTAGTGGTGAATTTAGTGCCCTGCAAGGTATGGGCCCATGGTTTGGGTTGGTACTTGCCATATTGGTGGGTACGGTAATAATAGGTGGTATTAAAAGTATTGCCCGGGTTACTGAAAAGGTGGTTCCTTTTATGGCCGGATTATACATAATAGCCGCCCTCATTATTATCTTCAAAAATATTGACCAGATCGGAGAAGCCTTTACCCTTATCATTGATGGGGCCTTTGCTCCCCCGGCCATGCTTGGTGGTTTTATCGGAGTAATGATCCAGGGGTTCAGGCGGGCAGCCTTTTCCAATGAAGCGGGGATAGGGTCTGCGGCTATCGCCCACTCTGCAGCCAAAACCAAACATCCGGTAAGTGAGGGATTTGTAGCATTGCTGGAGCCATTTATCGATACGGTGGTGGTATGCACCCTCACCGCTCTCGTGCTGATCTTTACCGGCTTTTACGCTGATGATGGGATGGGTGGCGCACAGCTTACCTCGCAGGCATTTGGCAGTGTGATCAGCTGGTTTCCCTACGTGCTGGTACTGGCCATTTTCCTCTTTGCATTTTCAACGATGATCAGCTGGAGCTATTATGGCCTCAGAGCATGGACATTTTTGTTCGGCAGGAGTAAAGCTACTGAGATAGTGTATAAGATAATTTTCTGCCTTTTTATTATTGTTGGTTCTTCAGTAAGCCTTGGTGCTGTACTTGATTTTTCCGATATGATGATTCTTGCCATGGCATTGCCAAACATTATCGGCTTGTTGCTCCTGTCGGGCGAAGTGCGTAGCGAGCTAAAAGATTACTGGCGCAAGTTTAAAAACGGGGAGATCCTCGAGAGGAAGAAGTAAATACCTTTCTCAATTACAGATGTAACCCGGTAAATAAACACGGCAGGACAAAGAAAAGGCCGCCCATGGGCAGCCCTTATACTTGTAATCAGCGGT
>CAZNMG010000069.1:0-2662 GCA_964574075.1 uncultured Owenweeksia sp. | reverse complement strand
TCAAGCCGAGATGAAAAAACTTATGATTTTGACTTTGCTCCTGGCAGCCGGGGCTTCCCTAAAAGCTCAGACGAATCACCGTCCTGAAGGGAAGCTTACCGTAGTGGCAGACCCGGGCATAGAACAGCTTCAGCAAAACTACCTCGCCCAGTCTCAAGGCAGTAGCTCCATGCCGGGTTATCGCGTTCAGGTATATAATGGTAATAAGGCCGCCACCCTCGACAAGCGCAGCCAGTTTATTTCCCTTTTCCCCAGTATGCCGGTTTACACGCTCTACGATGCTCCCGAATACCGGGTACAGGCTGGCGATTTTCGTACGAGACTGGAAGCCGAGAAATTCCTCAGGCAGGTGATCCGCGAGTTTGGAAGCGGGTTTGTGGTAAAAACCACCATAAAGCTGCCACGGCTGGAGGTGGAGCGCACGGCATTGGATTGATTGGAGTTGGGATATTTTTTCTAAAGAAATTCTGGCTCCATGGCCTGATGGTGGAGAACCAGCATGAGATTCCGGCTCTGCGGCCGGAATGATAAGACCAGGGAAGGGTTCTGGTTCTAACCTCTTGATAAAACTCCTCAGATTCATCTCTATGGCCTCACTAAGGAGCACCGGTGAGCTATTCCACCACCAGTTTCTTTCGGGCCACATTTCCCTTCCAGCGTACCTCCACCACGTACATTCCTCTGAAGCCTGCCGGTAGAATGATCTTACTTTCGGAGGAATTTATTTCACCCGAAAGCAAACGCTGTCCCTTCAGGCTGTAAAGGCTGTAGCTCCCTTTTGGAGCTTCCCCCCGCAGGGAAATAATGAAACTGCCCCTGGCAGGATTGGGGTAAATCTCCAGTATGTTTTCAGCAGCTATTTCCTCTTCCCCAAGCCCCAGCGTGCTGCAAACGGAGTTGGGGCCATTTACATAATCCCCATCAAAGTAATTCATATAGCTCATTAGCTGGCCATTGGCGGTAGCAGGTAAAAAATGGCAGACACTATAAAGAGTATCATTTATAACCCCGAAATTGGTTGGCGGATCACCACCATAGTTTATTGGTGTGCCGCACCACTGATGGCCGTCCCAGGCAGCCAGGAGAGGGATATGGGCATCGCCATAGTTGCTGTTGGGGCTATGGGCGTATAATAGATTATTATATTGAAATAAACCACCTGCCCACACACCATGAACCCCGCCCCCTACCTCATTCCATTTCGTCCCATCCCACCGGGCGATGTAACGGCCAGGGTTCAATGGGCTTTCTCCTTTATGGAAGCTGCCTGACATATAAAGGTCTCCCATATAAAACTCAAAGTCGGTAGCTTTAGAGTAAGTACCATAAATCCCATCGCCATGGCTGTGCCACTGCTGCCCATCCCACCGGGCCACCCCTTTGAAGGGTCCCTCGGCCCCGTCATTTAAAGTGTAGATATCACCATTTCTGAACTCCAGTTTAGCAAAATATCCAAAGCCACTCCATGGACCATTCGGATTGGGATGGGGAATACTGTAGGGGTACTGCCATGTGGCTCCCCCATCAGGGGTCAGTGCCTGTTCGGCAATACCTCCTCCGGTGGGGGTAGGAAAATCATAGACCCACATCAGGAGTGAATCCCCGCTTACGGCAAAATCCTGTAAATACAAAATCGGAATATCGGAAAACCATAAGCTGTCATTCCAATACTTAATGATACCCACCCAGGGCAGGCCGGTAGAGTCCCCATCAAGGACGGCCTGGGTGAATACACCCCCGATGTACATGGTATCGCCATACTGTACAATGTCATAGGCACGGCCCTCGTTAAAAGATCCGGTGATGGGCAACGGCACCCATTTTCCCCCTTCGCGGTAGCCTACATAGCGCACGACCGAATCACTGTCCAGCCACATGCCGTAGATCCAGTCGCGCCCCAGGGGGCCACCTGGTTTAAACTCAATATGGAGCACAAACCTTTGATGGATGCCCCCGTCTAGGATACCGTCCATGGAAGGTTTCCAGGTTTGAGTTTGGGCAAAGGAGGAGGTGTAAGTGCAGATGAAGATCAGGAAGGCACTAAATCTTAAAAGGATATTCATGGTCCGGTCAATTTTACGGACTGAATTTAGGGAACTTATTTCGCTCCCAACGGAGCAAATGAGTTTGAGAACCAAACCAAACCCCTGGCAAAAAGGATAAAAAAAGGCGCCCGAAAGCGCCTTCCTATATTTTGTATCCTAAAAGTCAAAAAACCCATTTAACCAGGCCATGTCATTAGCACATTTGCTAATTAGCACATTCCCATATTAACTTAAGGTTTTCTTCACCTCTACTTCTTCGTAACCTTCAATGTTGTCTCCCACCTTGATGTCGTTAAACTTATCGATGTTCAATCCACATTCGTAACCTTTGGAAACTTCCTTCACATCATCCTTAAAGCGCTTAAGTGAACCGAGTACACCGGTGTACACCACAACTCCATCGCGAATGAGGCGCACTTTTGTGTTGCGGGTGATGGTGCCATCCAGCACATAACAGCCGGCAATGGTTCCCACCTTGGATATCTTAAAGATCTCACGAACCTCTACATTGCAGGTCACTTTCTCCTTCACTTCAGGGGAAAGCATACCTTCCATGGCATCGCGTATTTCGTTTATTGCGTCATAGATAATGGAGTACAAACGGACATCCACCTGCT
>CAZNMG010000068.1:0-5700 GCA_964574075.1 uncultured Owenweeksia sp. | reverse complement strand
TTCTGGACTACGCCTCCTATGTAATACTGGAGCGCGCAGTGCCGGCACTCAATGATGGGTTAAAGCCGGTAAACCGAAGAATATTGCATGCGATGCGCGAGATGGAGGATGGCCGTTATCACAAGGTGGCCAACATCATCGGACAGACGATGCGCTTTCACCCTCATGGAGATGCCTCTATTGGTGATGCGCTTGTCCAACTTGGGCAAAAGGATCTGTTGATCGACACGCAGGGAAACTGGGGCAACCTCCTTACGGGTGACAGTGCAGCTGCTCCGCGATATATCGAGGCACGCCTCACCAGGTTTGCCCTCGAGGTGGTATTCAGCCCCAAGGTTACCAACTGGCAGGCGAGCTATGATGGGCGCGCGAAAGAGCCGGTGCACCTTCCGGTAAAATTTCCCCTTTTGCTCGCCATGGGGGTTGAAGGTATTGCTGTGGGTCTTTCCACCCGCATTTTACCTCATAATTTTATTGAACTCGTTGATGCTTCCATAAAAGTATTGCGTGGGCGTAGCTTTGATATCTACCCCGATTTTCCAACCGGGGGAATTGCCGATTTTTCGAACTACAACGAGGGAGAGCGGGGAGGCCGCGTGAGGGTTCGTGCCCGCATGTCTATTGATGATAAGAAGACCCTTATCATAAACGAGGTGCCCTATGGCACCAATACCACCTCCCTGATCGATTCCATCATAAAGGCCAATGACCGGGGTAAGATCAAGATCAAAAAGATTGAGGACAACACCTCGGATAAGGTAGAGATACTGGTGCACCTGCCCCCGGGAGTTTCTCCCGATAAGACTATAGATGCCCTTTATGCCTTCACCGATTGTGAAATTTCAATAGCCCCACTGGCATGTACCATTGAGGATGACCGTCCGCAGTTTCTTGGGGTAAAGGATATTCTGAAGCGATCCACTGAGAAGACGCTGCAAATTCTCAAAAGAGAATTGGAGATACAGCTAAGCGAATTGCAGGAGCAGTGGCACTTTGCTTCTCTTGAGCGGATCTTTATTGAAGAGAAGATCTACCGCGATATTGAAGAGGCGGAAACCTGGGAAGAAGTGATAAGCTTCATCCGGAAAGGATTGGAGCCCCATATCAAACACCTGTTGCGAGATGTTACCGATGAAGATATTACCCGCCTCACGGAGATTCGCATTAAGAGAATCTCAAAATTTGATAAAGCCAAGGCCGATGACCACATCCTCGATCTCGAAGGGCGGATAGAGGGCGTAAAACACCACCTGGCCCACCTGATCGATTATGCGGTAGATTATTTTAAGGAAATAAAGAAAAAATACGGTCCGGGGCGTGAGCGGCAGACAGAGATCAGGCAGTTTGAGGATATAGATGCCGTGAAGGTGGCCATTGCCAACACCAAACTTTACGTAAACCGCGAAGAAGGATTTATTGGCACCAGCCTGAAGAAGGATGAATTTGTAACCGATTGCTCGGACATTGATGACATAATAGTATTTACCGGTTCGGGTGAAATGATGGTCACCAAGGTGGATCAGAAAACCTATGTGGGTAAGAATATTATCTATGTGGCCGTGTGGAAGAAAGGCGATAAACGCACGGTGTATAACATGATCTACCGTGATGGGCCCAAGGGAAAAACCTTTATGAAGCGCTTCAACGTTACCAGTATTACCCGAGATAAGGAATATGCCCTTACCCAGGGCACCAAGGGAAGCCAGGTACTTTATTTTACAGCCAACCCCAATGGCGAGGCCGAAACGGTAACGGTTTTTCTCCGCAACCTGCAGAAGCTGCGCAAGCTGAAGGTTGATGTTGATTTCTCCGAACTGGCCATTAAGGGCAGGGCTTCCAAGGGCAATATGGTGACGAAATATCCGGTAAAGAAAGTGGAGCTCAAAGAGGAGGGGGTAAGCACTCTTGGCGCCCGCAGGATATGGTTTGATGAGAGTGTAAAACGCCTTAATGCCGAAGGCAGGGGCGAGCTGCTGGGGCACTTTAAGGGCGATGACCGCATTTTGGAGATCACCCAGTCCGGAAACTATCGTTTACTAAGTTTTGACCTCAGTACTTACTTTGATAACGATATGATCGTTATAGAAAAGTACAATCCGGAGAAACCGGTGAGTGCCATTTATTTTGATGGTGAAAAAAGTCGTTATTTCGTAAAGCGTTTTATCCCGGAGATTACTGACCGTAAGGAAAAGTTTATCAGTGAATCCCAAGGTTCTTTTCTTGAAGTGGCCTCTACTGATATTCACCCGCGGGTTGAAATAGTCTTCAGAAAGATAAAGGGAAAACAGAAAGAAAATGAGGAGAGACTGCTGAGTGATTTTATTTCTGTGAAAGGAATGAAGGCTCAAGGCAACCAATTGGCGCGGGATGAAGTCAAAGAGATAAACATTTTAGAACCCTTGCCGGTAGAAGGTGAGGAGAATGTTGACGAGCACGAAGATGATCCCGACCTTAAAGACGGACCGGCTTCCAATGGAACATCCGGAGAACAGCCTACTCTATTTTAAATAACAATAACAATATGAAAAAATCCTTTTACTCAATCCTTTTACTGGCATTATCCTTTATTGTCTCCGGGCAAACTAGTTTGGGTGTTACCAAACTCGGCCAGAAAAATTACACAGACATATTGAACGATGTCTGGGGTTATGTTTCCCCTACAGGTAAGGAGTACGCCCTCGTAGGGCTCGAATCGGGCTTCTCAATAGTAGATATCACCATTCCTTTAACTCCTGTTGAAAAGCATTTTATTCCGGGCAAAAACAGTACATGGCGCGATATAAAAACGTGGAGCCATTATGCGTACGTAGTTCATGATCTTGCAGCGGGCGGGTCAGATGGTATCCTCATTGTGGATCTCAATACTGTAGGTTCGGCAAACCTGGGTACCACGAACTATTTCCCTACCGTGACCGTGGGAGGAAACCAGGAAACTTACAGCCGTGCGCACAATATCTATATTGACGAAAACGGGGTGCTGTATTGCTTTGGAAGTAACATTGGAGTTGGAGGTGCGCTTATGTTTGATGTGGCAACCAACCCTACCAACCCTCCTTTTTTGGGAGCTGTTAACAGTGTTTATTACCACGATGGTGTGGCCCGGGGCGATACCCTGTGGGGGGCGGCTATCCAAAACGGAATTTTTCAGGTAGTTGATGTAAGTAATAAATCGAATCCCAGCGTTTTGGTTTCACAGGCCACACCAAACAATTTTACCCACAATATTTGGTTTTCGGATGATAACCAAACCGTGTTTACCACAGATGAAATTCAGGGAGCCTATGTGGCATCCTATGATGTGAGTGATATTTTTAACATTTCGGAACTGGACCGCATCCAAACCAGCATTTTTGATGGCAGTAAGGTTATTCCGCACAACGTACATGTATTTGATGATTTCCTGGTGACTTCCTACTACACCTCGGGTTTACAGATAGTTGATGCCTCACAACCCGACATTTTGGTGGAAACAGCGTACTACGATACTTCGCCTCTCACCGGTGATGGTTACAATGGTGCCTGGGGCGCTTACCCCTATCTTCCAGGAGGACGGATACTTGTTTCTGACCGTCAGGAAGGGTTGTTTATCCTGCAAACTGATTATCCCAGGGCTAGTTTCTTTACCGCCTTTGTAAAAGACTCCGTGACCAACAATCCCATTATCAACGCCAATGTGGAGATGCTGGGTACCGACATAAACGGAACAACCAATATCTTCGGAAATTTCAGGGACGGACAGCGGGATACCGGAGTTTATAGCGTGGTGGTTTCCAAAGCTGGATATACTGCAGACACTCTTTCGGTAACGATGAGTGCAGGAGTGGTAAATACCCAAACCATTGCTCTTTTACCAATTGGTTTTTCGCTTGAGGAAGGCAGCTTTGGCGAAAATTTTAAAGTTTATCCCAATCCATCCACCGACAAGGTTACTATTGAAATGGACCGCTTTACTCAAACCAGGGTTGTAGCCGAAATTATGGACGCCAACGGTCGCATGGTAATGGCTGTTGAAGGGGAGCTTCAATCGGGTAGATTTTCCTTTTCGCACCAACTCAGCAGCGGGGTTTATTTCGTGAGAATTTACAATGGCGAGGAGGGTTTTTCCGCGCGAAAATTTGTTGTATCCCCCTGATTCTAAATTTTTTGCATCTTGCATAAAATTTCTACTCATGAACTCACTCTACTCTATTTTCGAGGTGTTTTTTATTGTACTTATTGGAGCTCAGGTGTTTTATTACCTGCTTTTTGCTATTGCAGGTCTCTTCAAACATACGCCTGAAATAAAGCCTTCAAGCAAAATGAACCGTATTGCGGTGCTGGTGCCCGGGTTTAAGGAGGATACCATCATTGTAAATACCGCTCTTCGGGCTTTAGAACAGTCTTATCCACGTCAGTTTTATGAGGTGGTTGTGCTTGCCGATAGTTTCAGGGAAAGCACACTGCGGAATTTGCGCAAGCTGGAGGTAACCCTGCTGGAGGTGGAGTTTGAAAATAGCACCAAGGCCAAAAGTCTCAATTTTGGCCTTGAGCACCTGTCGGCCCATCCTCCTGATTTGGTGGTCGTGCTGGATTCGGACAATATTATGGCTCCTGATTTTTTGCAAAAGGTGAATGCCGCCTACAACTCCGGTATGAAGATCATTCAGGGTCACCGGACGGCTAAAAACAAGGAGACGCCCTTTGCCTTGCTGGATGCCATTAACGAGGAAATCGGAAACAGCATCTTTCGGAGAGGTCACCGTGTGCTGGGAATGAGTTCGGCCACCATTGGCTCTGCCATGGCTTTTGAGTACAACTACTATCGCCATTTGATGGAAGGCGTTTTGGATACAGCCGGAGAGGATAAGGTGGTGGAACTTAAAATCCTTAAGGAACGGAAGACCGTTCATTACCTGGATGACGCGCTGGTTTATGATGAAAAGGTATCAAACGGTAAAAGCTTCTCTAGTCAGCGCAGGCGATGGGTAGGGGTGCAGATCGACATCTTCAGAAAGTACCATAGGGAAGGCATCCGCGAGTTGATACTGAAGGGGAATCTGGATTATTTTGATAAGATATTTCAGGCTTTCCTTATTCCCAAGATACTGTTGGTGGGATTCCTTTTCATAATGGGTTCTGCCGGAATAGCAGGCTTTGTAGATGCCATATGGGTTTATCTCACCTGTTCCTATTTTGGAGCATTGCTGATTGCTGTGCCACGCAGGTTTTATAACTGGCACCTGATAAAGGCAGTGGTGAACATCCCCCTTGCAGTAGTTTACATGCTGAGGTCGGTGCTCACCATCCGGAAATCCACAGCCACTTTTTTTGAAGTTACCCAGAAGACACAATTGTAAGAGGCTGGATCAGGCCTGACCAAAGTCTTTTTTAGATGTGATGCTCTGGCTTTCGATAACCGGAAGCTGCACTTCATTTGTCTTATTCATTGTGACTGAATATTTTAGCCAATAAGTTTGCTATCCATAGAAGGAAAGGAGATTGCCATTAATCGTTGATTTAAACCTTCTATTCAGGCAGATTATTAATTTAGCCCAAAATCAAGGGATGGCTTTCAATTCAGACAAGATCAGAATATTACATACTATCAGGCAAGGGAAGATTGGTGGTGGTGAAACGCATGTGCTCGACCTGGTGAGTAATCTGGATCCCTCCCGGTTTCATTCGGAAGTAATAGCGTTTACCGATGGGGAGATGGTGCGT
>CAZNMG010000067.1:0-9524 GCA_964574075.1 uncultured Owenweeksia sp. | reverse complement strand
TCTTTTTCATTTGCCTGGGCGTGGTTATTTCCCATCTCTATTCTAACCGGCACTCCCCCCAGCACCTCCACAGCCCTCCTGCCGGTAAAAATAATATGGTAGTGCAGCTGGATGAGAATCCCCTGGAAAAGGAAAACTCCTACGGTGTGCGTGCCACCTTAGTCAGCCTCCTCGACTCCACCCCGGCTACCCATAACACCCGGATCATGCTTTACCTTCAAAAAAGCAGAGATGCTGCCAGCTTGCGCTATGGTGACAGGGTAATGCTTAAAACCACATTAAACCCTCTACAGGCTCCTCAAAATCCTTATGAGTTTGATTACCGCAATTACCTCAACTTAAAAGGCATTTACTACCAGGCCTATACTGACAGCTCATCCTGGAAACACATGAGCAGTGGCCATGGCAATTGGATACTGGCCCAGGCAGGAGCCATAAGGCGCACCATGCTCAGCAGAATTGACCAATGGGAAATAGTGGATCAGGATAAAGCCATCACCAAAGCCCTTCTCCTGGGCTACCGCTATGACATTGATGACGACCAGCTAAAATCCTACGCCTCGGCCGGGGCAATGCATGTGCTGGCCGTAAGCGGTCTCCATGTGGGCATTGTATACCTCATGGCTTCCTACGCCCTGATCTTTCTGCTCAAAATACCGCGGGGTAAAATGCTGCGAACGGTAATCCTGATCTTATTGCTGTGGTTCTATGCATGTTTAACCGGGCTCTCCGCGTCCGTTGTACGAGCCTCCACGATGTTTACCTTCGTGGCCATCGGCACCGGATTTAAACGCACCACTTCAGTTTACAACACTATTCTCGGTTCCGCTTTGTTGCTGCTGCTCATTAAGCCCACTTACCTTTTTGAAGTGGGATTTCAACTGAGCTATGCAGCCGTTTTTGGTATTGTGTGGCTTCAGCCGCGGCTCGAATCGCTTTGGCAACCGGGAACGTGGATCTGGAAACAGGTTTGGGCAATCACCACAGTTTCCATTGCCGCACAGCTGGTTACTTTCCCACTTGGGCTTTATTATTTCCACCAGTTTCCCACTCTTTTCCTCATTGCCAATTTACTGGTCATTCCCATTGTTACCTTACTGATGTACATAGGATTGGCCGCCCTTATCATCTCGGCTTTGGGTGTAATCCCCACCTGGCTGGTTACGCTCTATGAAACCTTTCTATCCCTGATGAACGGAGGCGTAAATTTGGTGGAACAACAAACCGGATTCCTGATAGAGCACATCCACATTTCACGGCTGGAACTGGTACTGCTTTACGTGATTATCATAACCTTCAGTACCTGGTGTTTTGCCGGTAGTTACCGAAAGCTTTTAATGGCAGCGATGGCCACTGTACTGTTATGCGTCAGTCAGCTGGTGGAACAAATCCACCTGCAGCAAAGCCATGAAATGGTGGTTTATTCCGTGCGTAATCACACCGCTCTTGGCTTTTATGCGCCCGATAAAAATGTATTTCTTTCGGACAGCGCCCTTCTCCATGATGAGGATGCCCTCACTTTTCATGTAAAGCATCATTGGTGGGCAAGGGATGTAGATGAGCCGGAGAAATATGAACTTTCAGAAGAACTTGCTCTGAGCCATTTATGTAAAAAAGGAGATCTTTTAAGCTTTTGTAACGAAAAGATTTGGCTGGTACCTGATGAGGATTGTTATTGCCCCGAGGCTTCACTTTGGATCGTGGAGCATACTAGCCAAATGCCCGCTTCGGATTTTAATCCTCCCAAACAGCTGGTGCTCACTTCTAACCTTGGTTACTGGCAACACCAGCAATGGGTAAACTGGGCAAATGAGAACAATATCACCTATTGGGATAGTAAGGAAAAAGGGGCTTTCCGGCTGGAAATAATTCCTTAGATCCCGGCTTTAAAGGTTAGTTTATTCTTAAGAGCGGCCCCTCAAATCACCTCTGCCCTCTCTTTGGCTTTTTCCCTTTTCCAGTCGCTCCACTTCTTGCCGAGCAACTTGTTCATTCCCTTATCTACCAAAAAATGGGTGGCAATGTTGCTGAGGGCACCAATACGCATTTGGAGGTTGCTGTACGAGCGAAGGGCGAGGCTGAACCCTCCATCGAGGTAATCGATGTGGTGCCAGTATTGGCTTGGGATAAACAGGGTTTCGCCATGGTTGAGGATAGTTTCGTAGCCCACCGCATTTTTAAAAGCCGGGTACTTTGAAAAATCGGGGTCATTGACATTCATCTGACTCTTTACCGTAAAGGGCTCGTGGTACAGATACCGGCTTTGCTCCGGGGAAAAGAGATAAACTTTTTTGCGGGTTTGAAACTGGGTAAGAAACACATGGCTGCAATCAATGTCATAGTGAAGATTTACGCTGCTGCCTTCCCCACCAAAAAACATAAAATAGTAGCGCTTATTCCAGCCATCCATAATATCAGGCATACTGAAATCCTGGATCAGATCGGGGGCATGATCAAAAATATTGTAGAGGAACATCCGGAGTTCGGTGGGTTCATTTTCAATAAGGGTAAGGTACTCCCCAAACTTCATTTTTCGCTTGGAGGTCATGTAATATTTACCTGCCTCATGAAAATCGTTGCCATAAAGCGGTACCTCAAGGTTGCCGTGATTTTTCCGGAACCAATCAAAGGTCCACTTATTGGTGGCCGGCCAGTCCTTTACCAGGTCGGTAAACACCACCGGTTTCAAAGGTTTCAGATATTCCTCACTGAAGGTTTCGCGGGTAAGGCCGCTGCGCCTTTCTATTTCGTGTAATTTCATTCCTACAAAGGTATCAACGACAATTGTTTCTCAAAAGAGTTCTACCGAAGATGTTAATTCCCAAAAACTAACACGGAACAAAATTAATACGAGAGGAGCATATTTCGATTATTCAAGCTTTTCAAACATGGAAAAAAACACCTCCCTTCGTTGCAATAGCGTTGGCATCTCACAGGGTTTGAAACCCTGTCAGGGCTCGCGTTGCGCTAAAATTTAAAACCAAAAAAGCTGACAGGAGCAATTTCCTTTTTACTCAAACTTCTCGAAACGCTGCAGGAACCGGTTCATACGCCCCTTGGTTCCCACCGTGTAGGTGAAGGGCGGCAAGCCTTTTACCTCCTGCCTGCGCTTATCGAGATCCAGTTCCTTTATGATATTCATAATGGGATCCTCACCCGTAAACAGGCTCAGTTGGTTTCGCTTGTATTCTACGTAGAAATAGGTGCTACGGTCGGGCTCCAGGTAAAGGTAAACCTCATCCCCGCGCCTTCTGCGCTGTATTTCGAGGTATCCTTTCATTTTCTTGTTTACGATGTACTTGCCCAGGCTGCCCACTCCTATCATTCCTTCGCTGAGGAAGGAGATAGCCTCGGGAGTCCATTTGATCTTCACATCCGTAAGCAGAATAGTGTTCTGCAACTCATCAGGGATCTCTTCGGGAGCTCCAAATTGCGAAACATCCTCCCTGAATTCCTTCCGGTCTTTTACACTCAGTTCCTGGTTCAACGCATTTTCGAAAGCGGGCCGCGACATATCCGTTCCTTCCAGCAGTGTTTTTTTATTGATCTCCTTGGCCATTTCCTTTAAAACATCATCACTGAAAAAGAAATTGAAGCCCAGGGCCATGTCCATGGTCATCACGTCATTATTGAGATTGTAATCAATGGCGCCCCAACTGTTGATCTGCAACTGGCTCTTTTCATCACCGAGGCTCATCTCACCTTCACCATGCATAGTGCATTTGGTATTGTTGAAGGCCAGGTAATTGCCCTTCCCTTCAGGATCAGCCAATCGCTCTGCGGTGGTGATCACATAGCTTCCAATGGATTCATCGTAATAGAGTTTTCCGTTGGCAAAAAACATCTGCTTATCAGCCGGTGACACGTCCTTAGACAGGAAGGCGGCATAGCCTCCAATGGTATCCGCAGCCAGGTAAATTCCATTGGCAAGTGTCTTCGTCTTATCGTTGGGATCAATTTCTGGCAGATCGATTATAATATGAGCCGGATCTACAATGCTGCTAAACGCAAACCAATCGGTAGACACCGAGGGACAGCTGGATTCAATGTGCGTATGACCCCTGAAATCAAGAGCTTTTCGGGAGGCTATTAATTTTACTTGTCCATAATACGCAAAGTATGGGCTCATGTAAAAGGCATCTTCCTGTTTTATGCTTGCCGAACCCACCGTAGTAAGGCTCGTATCCTCCACCCTTATATTTTCAAAACGTATGGGCCAGGGTGTGCCGTCCTTGTCCATGTACTCGTAATCAGCGGTGCCGGTGTAGCTGTTTCGCGATTGGATGTTAAGCACACCCCCGTAAAAATCATGGTATTTATTCTGGCGGCTGGCGGTAATAGCGGCATTATTAAGCGTGCGCATGCGCGCATTTTCCTCAATGGCCACATAACCGGTATCAGGAAATATACTGGCATCAGCCACATCAATGTTGGGCACCGCAAAGGATTCCAGCAATGAATTTTCGAGGTAGAACTTGGTACGGCCCGCCTCAAAGCGAAGTGAATCCTGCTGTGGGTGTACGGACACCATCGTAGAAGAAGCCTGGCTACCGGTTTTCTTCACACTAATGGCTTTTTCGGGAATGCTCCAGCGGGCATAATCCATGTAGCAGATGTACTTGTTGGCCGGAAAGCTGAAGTAGTTAGCAGGGTCATTAAGATAAAAATCCCCGAGTTGCTTATCAAAATTCACCTCACCCTTGGCATTGTCCATACCAAAGCCCCATTCGGCTTCCGGATTTGCCCGAACCTGGAAAGCAAGCTTTTCCGAAGAGAACCTGCGGTTTTTGAAAAGGTAATCCTCCGAGCGCGTCTCCGCATTCAAAAATTCGAGTAACCCCTTTCCGCGAAGGGAAGAGGGGCTATGGGCCAGCGTGCCGGTGCCGCGCATACCTATGGCATCATACATATCAAATGGCGACTCCCTGGTACTGGTGGTATAAAGTACATCGTTCTTTGGTTCCCAATGCAGCTTTACACTTTTACCTACCACATGCGGATTTTCCACTGCAGCAGTTTGTGCTTTTATTTCATATTCGTTGGCAAGGCCGTTGGTGGAATCGGGGAAGAAGAAAAATTCATCCGAAAGGGCATAGCTATTCAGGTAGTCAATACGGCCATCGCCCCGCAATCCCAGGTTGCTGAGGCTGAGTTCGCTGGTGAATGTGCCTTTGCCCCCATATGCCGATAACCCTGAAGGTGGCGTTTCCGTGGTAAAGCCCAGTGAATAATCCGGTTGCACCTTGATCTCCTGCTGCAGTTCCGGAAAAATGCCGGCACTGGTAAAGGTTCCTGCAAAGTTGATCCCTTCAGTGCTGATATTATCAAGGCTGTCGATCTCAAACGGCTCCAGCTCCACAAAAAACTCGGACTTATCATACACGCCTCCAAAAATGGATTTCTTATCGTAGTAGATGTAGGAGTTACGTGTACACTTGAAAATAGGATATTGCGTAAAAACTTCCTTCCCCGATTTATTCTTGGGATCATCGATCAGGAGTTCGCCCGTAAGGCCCTGTAAAACAGTTTTTACGTTTACCAGGCTGCGCTGCCCCAGGGCATTGGTTTCAAAACTTTCAACCTTAAAGCGCATGGAGTCAATGTTGTCCATATTGATGCGGAACTGGTCGTAGTTAAATTTGAAAAGCTCACCCCAATAGGTAAATCTACCGGCAGTGATCCTACCGTCAAAGTCGAAGTTGAGATCCTTGTGTACGATGATCTGCCCGTTTTTTGGGAAGAGACCCACTTTTTGTGAGTCACTAAGAGCTATGGCCTCCACCCCTTCTATCTCCATATCATAATTGAGGAGACTTAGGCGGGCATTACTGCCTTCGGCACTGTTGGACACGAACCTGATCACGTCAAAATCTCGCTTTTTTTCAAAATTCGCGATATAGGCATCCACCTTGGGATTAATTACAGTAGTACGGGTCTCCATATTATATTCCACAAAACCCATGATGTACATCCGCATCATATATATATGTGCATTCTGCAAATCCATACGCAGAAAACGGGCAACATCCGACAGGGCAATAGTATCAGTGCCGTAAGTACGGGCCATGTTCTGCAGGCGATACAATGGATTCTGAGTATCCAAACCACTAAGGGCGGCAAAGCGATTTCCCCTGTAATATTCCTTGGACTCAAACAGCACCGGGCTTTCTGAGCCCACAGTAATATTTCCGATTTCCATTTGAGGCTCATCTGTTTTCCAGCTGATCCTTTCAAACACCATGTCCATATCGTGATAGGTATCTGAAAAAGGGGTTTGCCCCAGCCCTTCATTTTCGCGAATGATGTTCAGACGCTTCAGTTCCGGAAGGTATCGGAGTGTAACCTTGGGATGATAAAGAGAGTCATCTTCCATCTTAAGGGAAAGGGCTACATCGTTCGATTCGATTTTATCAAAGCGTAAGCGGAAGCGCTCCGCCCTGGCTGTGAACACTTCCTTACCGTCATAGCTGAACCGAAAGGTGGCTTTTGATTTCTCGCTACCTCCGCCATAAAATTTGGAGCCTATCATGGTAAAGCCACCTATAAAATCAGCTCCCGGGACAAGATCCTTTATTTCAATGTTTTCGCGGTAGGAGGTGAAGCGCGGAAAGGTCGCATCGCGTCCACCCTGGCTCGTGAGTTTTTCCTGAAAATGCCCAAGAGTAGGTTCCTTCAAAAAGAATAAAGTTGAAAGTTTTACGCTGTCGGCTTCGAAATCCGTTTTGCGGACGTTAATTGCATAATCCGCCAGTTCCACATTGGCCGAATCCTGGCTAAGCCCTGCACGGATGAAATAGGTAACTCCGCCATTCCCTTTAAAGAGATATTCCCTCGGGTAAAACACTCCGGCAGTCCCTTCTATCATCGTGCTGTCGTCCTTAAAGTAACCCCATACATCAGCACTTTTAAAAGTAAACATAGGCTGGCCTTCAAACGAATATTCATATTCCCCGGCAGGCACTTTCCATTTGATGCGGCCATCGTCATAAAGTACGTTTTCCACAAAGGTGAGATAGGTGGTATGGAGATAGTCCTGTGAGGCACGGGCAGGTTCGGAGCGGCTCAGTTGCTCCATATCCTGAAGCCACGGCAGAAGGTGTGCCTCGTCCTGGTTTGTTTCCATGTGGATGATGATCCCGAGGAAATCAGCCCAGCCTTCATAAGCGGTCATCCTCTTTTTGAGAAAGTTGTTACTGATCTTATAGATTTCTGCAGCCTCCGGATCGCTCAGTCCGCCACTACTCCACACCTGGTTGAAGCTCAACAGGAGTGCTTCATGGGCCTCGCGCGCATCCTTATCCCGGGGCTCTATATCCTTAAAAAATGTCTGCAAATCAGCAGCGTAAGCCTCACGGTCCTGCGAGAATTCCTTAAAACTTTGCCCAAATGCAAGGGTAGAAATAAGAGTAAAACAGAGCAGGAAAAATATTTTGTACATGATCTATCTATTGTATTTGGAACTGACACGCCATCCAGCGGTCTTCCGTGATCTTCTTTTTTAGGCTGGCGCCCAAGTATTTTGCCTTCTCTTCAATCACCTCAAAATCTTCGATGAAAAATCCGCTGAGCAAAAGCCAGTCTCCGCTTTGTAACGTATCGATATAACTTTTCATATCCTCAAGCAACACGTTGCGGTTGATATTAGCCAACACTACATCAAAGTGTAGCCCGGCCAGCATCTCAGCGTCTCCAAGGCGGGCAGAAATGTGGAGACAATTATTCTTCTCCGCATTTTCGGCAGTATTCTCCACAGCCCATTCAAAATTATCAATAGCCGTGACTTCTGCAGCGCCCAGCTTTTCAGCCAGTATAGCCAGAATTCCGGTACCCGTGCCCATGTCCAGCACCTTTTTCCCGTTTAGCTCAAGGTCAAGTAAAAGGCGTGACATCAGCCGGGTAGTTTGATGATGACCGGTACCAAACGACATTTTTGGAGTGATCAGGATTTCGAGCGGGATGTCAGGGCGGGCCTGGTGAAAAGGGGCCCGCACATGCAGCCGGTCTTCTATCACAATGGGCGCATAGTGTGTTTCCCACTCCTCATTCCAGTTCTTATTTTCCAGCTTATCTTTTTCATAGCTGATGGTATATTGAGGGTTACTGAAAAGCGGAACCTCCTGGAGCGCATTTTCATCAAAATCCTTTTCAAGGATGTAAGCCTTCAGCCCCTCCTCAGTCTCCTGGAAGGAATCATAGCCCATATTGTCGAGCCACGCCAGTAAGATGTCACGGCCCTCTTCAGGTTCTATCGTAAAGTTAATTTCAAGGAAATCCTTCATCACAGCACTTTTACACCAGTTTCTATGAGACTGCAAAAATCATCAAGCTTAAGGGAGGCGCCACCAATCAGTCCTCCGTCCACATCGTCCTGACCAAAAATTTCGGCCGCATTGGAAGGTTTTACAGAGCCTCCGTAAAGTATAGCTACATCAGCCGCCAGATCCTCTCCAAAATGATCCTTAATATAGCTCCGGATGAAGGCGTGCATCTCCTGAGCCTGTGCAGGGCTGGCAGTTTCACCGGTACCAATTGCCCAAACCGGTTCATATGCGATTACCAGATTTTTCAGGTTGCCGGAATTAAATCCTTCCAGGCATTCTTCCAGTTGATTAGCCACCACTTCTTTTTGGCGGTCGGTTTTTCGCTCCTCAAGTGATTCACCCACGCAAAGTATCGGAGTGAGACCTGCACTAAAAGCCTGTTTTAACTTTCCATTTATAAATGAGTTGGTGTCGCCATAGTACTGACGCCTTTCCGAGTGGCCGATGATCACCGCACTACAGCCCGATGCCTTTATCATTTCAGCACTTACTTCACCAGTGTAGGCTCCGGATTGCTCATCACTGCAATTTTGAGCGGCTATGGCAAGTTTACCTACGGCTGCATCAGCAGCTTTGGTAAGGTACAGCATGGGCGGACTTATGATCACCTCTTTTTCATTCAGCTTCTGCGTGGCACAGAATTCCGCTACCTGGCGGATCAATTTCAGCCCCTCTTCCGGGAGGAGGTTCATCTTCCAGTTTCCGGCTATTATCTTTCGCCCCATACTTTAAGTTTTAAATAATTTGAAAAACAAGTTCTTCCACTGCTTTGCCTGCCGATGATCCGGTAAACATTCTCACACCCGAACCCTGGGATCGAGGCGCGCATAGATAATATCTACAAGGATATTAATGATCACAAAGGTAAACCCGATTACCAGCACCGCACCCATCACCACGGGTAAATCAAGCTGGTTTAGCGCTTCTACAATTTGCTTTCCCAACCCGTTCCAACCAAAGATGTACTCTACAAACACCGCCCCGGCCAACATGGATGCAAACCATCCAGACGCAGCTGTTACCACGGGGTTCAGCGCATTTCTCAATGCGTGCTTCCGCACAATAGTCCCCATTTTTAAGCCCTTTGCACGGGCGGTGGTGATGTAATTCTGGTTCATTTCCTCCAACAAACTGCTACGCGTAAGTTGAATAATAACTCCGAGTGGACGGATCCCCAGCACAATTGCCGGTAATATCAGGTTC
>CAZNMG010000066.1:0-10989 GCA_964574075.1 uncultured Owenweeksia sp. | reverse complement strand
TTTAAGGTTGGCCCGGTGAGGCTCTGTCTTTGACTGCAGGAAAAGGAGTCGGTAACCTTCCTTACCATCAGGGGTGCGAAAGAATGTAGGCTCGGAAATTTTCCCCACACTCATGTTTTCCAGAGCGTAAAAAATGGTCTTATCAAGTTGCCCGGTTTCCCAACGCGAATCACTGGTTTGCGGATTCATTACCACTCCCCCATTCAACCGCGAATTTTCATCATCAGAAATTTTTTCCGCCACTTCCTCAAAGGTGGTTTCCTTATTCAGGATCAGGGTGCGAACACTATCGAGGTATGCCTTCGTTTTTTCGAGGTTTTCAACCGATATCTTCGGCTTTATCAATATGTGCCGCAGGTCCAGTTCTTCACCCCTTCGCTTCAGTAATTGCACAATATGGTAGCCGTATTCCGTTTTAAAAGGTTCTGAAATCTCACCTTCCTTCAGGTTAAAGGCAATCGCCTCAAACTCCTTTACAAACTGGCCCCGCTTTATTCCCTGGTATTCACCGCCACTCTTGGCAGAGCCCGGATCCTCGGAATATAAAACCGCCATGGTGCTGAAAGATGAGCCATCATTCACACGTTGGCGAAGCTCGTTCAACCTGTCTTTTGCTTCCTGTATGGATTCGGGGCTGGGATCAGGGAATTTCGTGATCTGCGCATATTCTACCTGCGAATTTATAAGAGGGAGGCTGTCTTCGGGAATCGACTTATAAAAATTACGAACCTCGGTGGGAGTAATTTCCACATCAGCAGTGATCTGTTGCAGCATACGCTGTGCAGTGATCTGGTCCCTGATGAAAGGCTCCATTTCTTCCTTAAGCTCCACAATAGTCTTATTGTAGTACTGCTCCAGTTTTTGCCGGCTACCGATTTGCTGCACAATGACATCAATTCTCCGGTCGAGAGTTTGAGAAATTTCATCATCGGAAACCACCACGCTATCGAGATCGGCCTGGTGGAGCAGGAGTTTCTCAAAAAGCAACTCCTCAAAAATCTGGCACTTGTCGAGATCCTCCTGGGGCATGCCCTGCTGAACCATGGCCTGAAATTGCTGGTCAATATCGGACTTCAAAACAATGTTTTTACCCACCACTGCGACTATTCCATCAACAAGTGCGGGCTGTGCAAACAAACTTGTAACTGAAACAAGCAAGGTCAGGGTGAAATATTTCTTCATTTAGTAAACTTCAAATTCTTTTTTCTCGAGCGCATCGTTTAGCAAATTCTGCTCCAGGTTATTGATCAATTCCAGCTTTCGTTTATTGATAAGGATGTTCTTAATCACATTGCGCGAGTACTCCAACGGAGCCTGGTCTCCCTTTAGTCTGTAGTTGAATATCTCCACCAGGTAAACATTGGTGCTGTCACGGTACTCCAGCAGTTGGTTTGACTGCAAAAAAGCAGCAGGGTTTCCGGTTTCCAAAGGGATCATTTCCGCAAGCCTGTCAAAGGTTACCCAGCTGCTGTCAGCCAACGCAAATTTATAGGCGTATTTGAGAGCGTAATCCTCAATCTCCCTCCTGTCCCTGGGCTTGTCGGATTTAAACCACTTTACAGCTTTTTCCAGGTCCGGAGCATCCCGGTTTACAATTATATAATTGGCCTGAAGAATATTCTCCTTCAACAGAAAATTGCTCTCCTCTTCATGATAATATCTTTCAAGGGCTGATTCCGCAATATTGGTATCGAGGTTTTGACGGATGTACTCCTGCCGGTAGGCAAACTTCAGGAGATCATTGCGGTATTCCTTTATCTGCTCTTCAAAATTCTTCTTATTCTCCGTAAGGTTGTATTCCGCCTTATAGATCATCAGCTGGTCCTTGGCCCATACATTAATATAGTTCTGTACAAAGGCGAGGCTGTCATTTTCACCAAGCTCTACAGGAATGAGGTCTGAGAGTTCATCCTCATAAAGGTAGCGGTCAAAAACACGCGCCACCGGGGCCCCCAAGGCTTCCTCTTCAGCATCCTTATTAAAAAGCTGACAGGAGGTGATGTTCAACATACCTCCTGCAACTAAAAGTAGACTCAATATTGTGCTAACTCTGCGATTCAAGCTCGGCAATTACATCTTTTAGTACCTCCTGGTTCACCTCCACCTCATACTTCTCCTTTAGTTCAGCAATCCACTCTTTCTCCAGGTGATTCTGATAATCGCTGATAACAGCTCCACGAGCCTCTGTAAAAGTCTTATTACCCGCAGGAAGGATCTTAGTGATCTGCACCACGAAATAGCGTCCGTCCTTTTCGAGAATATCTGAAGAGCCTTCCTCCTTCTCCACCATTTCGAGCACGGAGTTGGTACCAGCTTCATAAAGACCGCTATCCACCTTCACATTCAGTTGCGAATCGGCATTGAGCTCTGTTTCGATCTCCTGCCGGGTCTTTCCCTTCCTGAGAAGCTTGTGAGCTTTTTTTGCCATTTTTTTGCTGCCGGCATCAATTATATCTGCCTGGTACCGCTCCTTCCATTGATAGCGGTCTTTATTCTCCGAATAAAAATTTTGTAAGCCTGCGCTGTCGGTTACAGATTTTTTCCAAACCTTATCTTCTGTAAGGTCAAAGAGAAGAATGCCTTCAAAATACTCGCGGCTCAGCAAACGAAACTCGGAGTATTTCTCCTCCAGGCGGCTTTTTTCATAACTGATCAGTTTGCTCTCCGAAAAGTCATTATAAGCTTTATTGATCTCCTGGTAAAGGTTATCCCCTTTGCGGGAACGCATCTGCTCAAGGTGAATCAGAAAATCTGCAGTGGTAAATTTCTGATCCTTAAATTCGAACAGGACTTTTTCTCCACCTTTAATTGTCCCGGTTTTATAAGTTCCCTGCAGGAAAGACTCGTCAACCTGGTCAAAAGCCGATTCAATATTTTTCGGATACTCGCGGAAAGTGTATTCCTTCTTCAGCTTTTTAATAATACTGGTACGGCTACGTTGTGAGCGGGCATCCCGGTCTACCTTTGTCTTAAGTTCGACACTGATCTCTTCCCACTCAGGCAATTCACTCTTATCTTCCAACCTCAGAATATGCCAGCCTACGGGTGTTTTCACAGGTTCGCTGAAGTCGCCCGGTTTCTTAAGGTTAAAAGCCGCTTCTTCAAACTCCGGATACATCTTATTGATCCCAAAAGGTGGCAATAATCCGTTTGTCGAGTTAGTAGTCCGGTCTTCGCTGTATTGTTTTACGAGTGTATTAAAGTCAGCTCCATTTTTAAGCTCACTGTAAATCTCCCGGATCTTCACCTCCGCATTCTGCTTTTGAGAATCCTCACTTTTTTCATTATCCACCAGCATTATATGGGATACCGTCACTGTGCCCCTTGCGGGACGCTTATCCGTGGTTTTTACAAGATGGTAGCCAAACTGGGTACGGATCGGCCCTACCATCTGTCCCAGGTCAGCATTATAGGCAGCAGATTCAAAAGGATAAACCATATTAAAGGACGTGAAAAAACCTAAGTCTCCCCCACGTTCGGCAGAGTAGGTATCGTCCGAATATTCTTCGGCCAATTTGTCGAAATACCCACCCGCTTCTATCTTCTTTTTAATGGACATTATTCTTTCCCAGGCAGCAAGAGTGTCTTTGGGTGGGGAGCCTTCCCGTACCTCCACCATAATATGCGAGGCGCGTACATCCCATTGCATCCGCTCATACGCTTCCTTTACCAGTTCATCGGTAACATCCTTATCAGTAAGGTATGGCTTGGCCAGCTGGTCGCGGTACCCGGTGTACTCACGCAAAAATGATGCTGCGGTATCCATACCCATTTCCTTTGCTTCGTGTACTTTAAGCTTAAAGTTCATGTAAAGGTCAAGGTACTCCCGTGGGGTCTTGGGATCAATATCCTCACCCAGGTTTCGGTTTTTATTGTACACCGCCATGTATTCACCGGCTGTTACAGTATCATCTTCTACTGTAAATAATACTTTGTTTTCTAAATCAGAAGATTGGGCCATAAGGGCCCCGGCCATAAAAGCCGATAGAAAAGCTGACAAAATGATTTTTTTCATTTACCTCTTTCTTTTAAAAATCGGGATATTGATTGCAAACCAACTAAAAAATTATTTACGACTGTAATTTGGTGCTTCGCGAGTTATGTGAACGTCATGCGGATGGCTTTCGTGCACTCCGGCAGCGGTAATACGCACAAAGCAGGCTTTCTCCTGCAAATCCTTTACAGATCCCGCTCCGCAATAGCCCATTCCGGCCCTGAGGCCTCCAATGAATTGATACATTACTTCATTTACCTCGCCCTTGTAGGCCACGCGCCCTGTAATACCTTCGGGGACCAGTTTTTTAATATCATCTTCCACATCCTGAAAGTAGCGGTCGCTGCTGCCTTTTTGCATAGCCTCGATAGATCCCATCCCCCGATAGCTCTTGTACTTGCGACCCTCATAGATTATGGTTTCTCCCGGAGCTTCCTTTGTTCCGGCAAAAAGTGACCCCAGCATAACGCTGTCGGCACCGGCAGCAATAGCCTTTACAATGTCGCCTGTAAATCGGATCCCTCCGTCAGCAATAAGAGGTACCCCGCTACCTTTGATGCCTTTGTACACATCTAATATTGCAGAAAACTGGGGAACCCCAACACCTGCAACAACACGTGTGGTACATATGGAGCCCGGCCCGATGCCCACCTTTACAGCATCTGCACCGGCCTTCACCAGGTACTTACCTGCTTCGGCTGTAGCAATATTTCCCACCACTACATCAAGATCGGGGTATTTTGACTTTACTGCTTTCAAGGCATCCACCACGCCTTTGGTATGGCCGTGAGCCGTGTCAATAATAATGGCATCCACATTAGAGCCTACCAGGGCGGTAACCCGCTCCAGCACATCAGCTGTGACCCCCACTGCTGCCGCCACCCTCAATCGGCCATAGTCATCCTTGCAGGCATTGGGCTTTATCATCAGCTTGGTAATATCGCGGTAGGTGATAAGTCCGATCAGTGTATTATCCTTTTTTACCACGGGCAGCTTCTCAATCTTATGTTTTTGCAGAATAACCTCTGCCTCCGAAAGACTGGTATTCTCATAAGTGGTAATAAGGTTATCCCTCGTCATGATCTCGGCCAGCGGGCGGGTATCGTTCTTTTCAAAACGAAGATCTCTGTTGGTGACAATGCCGATCAGCTTTTTTTGATCATTCACTATAGGTATGCCACCGATCTTGAATTCGGTCATCATTTTTTTGGCATCTGCCACCAGGGCATTTTCACCCAGGGTAACCGGGTCGAGGATCATTCCACTTTCTGCCCGCTTCACATTTCGCACTTCCACAGCTTGCTGCTCAATACTCATGTTTTTGTGCAGTACTCCAATGCCTCCGTCCTGGGCGATGGCAATGGCCATGGTTGATTCCGTGACGGTATCCATGGCTGCCGATACAATGGGAGTTTTAAGCTCAATATTTCGGGTAAAGTGTGTATTGAGATTTACCTCACGGGGCAGCACTTCAGAATAGGCGGGAACCAAAAGCACGTCATCGTAGGTGAGTGCTTCGCCAAGAACTTTGTTAGGATCTGATAACATGGGTGGAACGCAACTTTAGATAGATAAAATTGCACGCGAAGATACTAATAATAAAGCTGGCAGAAAGCGGATATAGCATTTTCGTCCGTTGCACTTTAAGAACATTATGGCTCTCTTAAATGGTAATGTCGGTTTTCCCTTTACAGCTCTAAAAAGCCGAAGAGGACCCAGAAATACTCCTGAGTCCTCTTCGATAAAATTTAAAGCTGGTCTCAGCCTCTTTTTCTATTATTCTACCTGATCAGCGTAAAGCTGCCCCTGTCTTCCACGGAGTGGTCACCGGGAGTGGAGTAGCGTACGTAGTAGATGTACACTCCCTGTGCGGCTGCTTCACCGGCATGGGTACCATCCCACTTCTCCTCGGGGTTGTCCGTCTCAAAGATCTTCACACCCCAGCGGTTCATCACATAGAAGTGATACCCTTCCACATCGGTAAACCTCAGGGAAGGACCAAACTCGCGGTTGGCCATAATATCGCTGCCCGGGCGGAACGCACTGGGCATAAAGGCCCGCACCTGCTGGTTCATACACACCTGGTTGGAGGTGCTGTTGTAGGGCAGCCCTGCCGGGGTTACAATGCCCAGGCTGTTGTTGCCTTCCATGGCTTCCACGTAGTAACAGAAGTTGCCTTCGGTGTTACCGTAATCGGCAATGTTATCCACAAAGGTGGTATCGGTGCCCTGCACATTGCCTACCAGTTCAAAGGTGGGCTCTTCGGCAGCCTTGCGGAAAATGTGGTACGTGGCCACTATACCGTCCCAGTCCTCGTACGGGTTCCAGGTCAGAAGGTTGGTGAGGTTGCTGCGTGGCTCCACTTCCAGCAATATGTTGCGCCCTATGTTGCTGATGGTATCGCGGCCCCCGCAACTGTCAGTGGCCGATACGCGGTAAAAATAATGGTAGGATGAAGGATCGGTATCGTAATCGGCAAAGTTTATAAGATACGGGGCCGTACGGGGTTTGCCCACCGTGCCTATGTTTCTGTAAGGACCTCTCTTATCAAGCGCACGCTCTATGGTAAAGCTCTCCACATCGGCCTGCCCATCCACCAGGAAGTTCAGGTCAAGGGCCCCCCGGTTAAGGTCGTTGGTGACCTGCGCCAGGTACAGTATCCGTGACTTGCGGGGTACTTCCGCCAGCTCGCAGCGCTCATTGGAGGTAGAGGTCCGTGTGCCCGAGGTATCGGTAACCTGTACCCGGTAGCAATACCGCGAACCATTCTGCAGGTTGCGCTGCGTGAAGGTGGTATCTTCCGGGCTGCCCACAAACAGCAGGTTCCACGGGCCACCATCCACCTGCACCTGCAGGCGGTATTCACGTACACCACTCTTGCCAAAGCCTTCATAATTGTTCCAGCTCACATGCGAAACGGCTTCGCATTTATCAATATACTGACGCATATAGATCGTACGGTGCGGCACCACCACCTGGGCATCACTCTGGTTCTGGCAACTGTCTACCGACACCACCCTGAACTGCTCCGAGCGGCTGTCCGCATCACTGCCGGTCCACTCATGGGGCATGGTGGCCCCAACGGGTATGGTATCCACCACGATCCATCCCAGCTTGGAGTCATTAAAGTACAGGTAGTAGTTGACCACATCACCATACTGGGTGGGGCTCCACGATATAATACTGTTCCCATTGTCGTTCACACTTACACTGTCCAGCACAAACTGGTCTTTATTGGTCTGGTCGGTAAAACGGGCACTGTCTATAGTGGAGCCGCTCTGGCAGCCTTTGGCCGTATCGGTTACACGGATCTGGTAGTTTACCAGGGCATTACACACCGTTACTTCATCCACATAGGTGGTACCGGTGGTTTCCCCCATCTTTACCCAATTGCCGCTGCCGGCCGGGGCCTCCGACCATATTTCATATACCCCGAGGGTACGGTCGGAAAGCGGGGTGGCCATAGGTGTCCAGGTAAGGTTGGCAAACTCCGCATTGCCCGGAGGGGTGGCCGTAAGGCTCATCTCCATAAAGCTGATCGTATCGGAAGGGAAAGACAGAAAGTCGCACTTACCGGTACTTTTTATCATGTAAAAATGCTTGTAATTGGTTCCGTTGATAATGGTGCCCAAAGAGTCAATGTCGTAGATCCGCTGCAGCGTATCATAGGTGCCGGCCAACGTGGGGGCGCCAAGTATCATATAGTAGTTAAAGGCCAGGGCACTGTCAATCTTTGCCTTTTCCCACTGCAGGTGAATGTTGCCGTTACCATCAGGGTTCAGGCAGCTGGGCCGCACCGGGGAAGGGTCGCCCGGCAGCACCTCGATCAGTAAGGTAGCCACCTCTACGGCCGGAACCGCACAGCCATTGTCCTCCATCCGGAAAGCAAAGCGGTACACACTCGAAATGGCCCCGCAGGCAGCCGGGGTCGCCAGGTGTTGGCAATCAGGCGTCCAGTCAAAGATCACACGGTTGTTGAGGGAATTGCTATAGGTAGCCTGGGGCGCTTTTGGCACAAGGGTAGCACAGGGCTGTTCCCCGTCACAACCTGTGGAACTGCTTAGCGGGGCCGGGTCAGCGGACACCATAAGGCCCCCTGCTTTAAACTCAATTTTCTGAGGCACCAGAACACCGCCACCCAGATCATTAAAATCGGGATCGAAGGAGGTCATTTCAAAATGGACATTATCACCGGGATAAACCTGGGTTTTATACACATTGCCCGTTTTGGTCAGAAAAGGATATTGGGCCAGGTCAATAGAGAGGGTGGGTTTAGTATTGGGAGAACAACTTTCTTCAACAATAATGGCCACATCACGGAAAATCTCCGCTTTGAGCTGACAGTCTTTCCACGCTTCCACTTTGATACAACTGGCAAAAGTACCCAGCGTATTCAATGGGAGAGCATGAATCTCTGTGGTCACTTCACCTGATACATTATCCAATACCACCGGACCATTTAATGCACTCTCCCCCTGGTCGGGAAACGGAGCAGTGGAAGAATAGCCTGAAGTCCACACGATAGGAGTCGCTGCAGATTGTAACGGATCTGCCCATTCGTAATAAAGAGAATCCACCTCCTTGTCACCGGCAAGTTGGATATAACTGAATTTACTGCCCTTACACAGTAAGGAAAGCGGGGGCTCCACAAAATAGGGAGAGTTGTCGTAGCATTGATTGGCCGACAAAGGAGCGGTTGCCCCGGGAGGGGTGTAAGGATACATCTTGGAGCGGATATAGTAACCCCCTGTATTGGTGTTGCGAAGGGTGCCACCCTGGGCCACCGTAGGCCTGCAACAAAGAGTCCAGCTAAATTCCCACCCTGTGCCCGCAGGGGTACCCGTTAAACTTGTGGTGCCCCTGTACACATATTCTTCAACGGATCCGGGTTTTATATTTGGATAAACTACTACCGGAGGGCAGCCATAAGCCTGAGCTGCATCATAGCACGTGGGTGAAAAATCTGTTTTACCTACAAAATTCACTGAGATACCTCCCTGGGGTCCGTTTATTGTTTGAGCATAAGTGGGAAGGGCTCCTCCAGTGCAATCGCGGTAAAGCTTCAGAGTAAATTCATACTGCCCGCTACCCAAACATTGCCAGGTGATCTCCCCCCCAAGAATATGGGAGGCAAAGCCGGAGGTGCTAAATAAAAGGCCGGCTATTATTAAAATTGTCCTTATTCTTCCCATAGAGTAAAAAATTTTATCTAAAGTAAGGTTTTGACCACCGCAACAAAGAATGGTTTAGTCAAATGTGGGGCTCCTTTAGCCAAAAGGGTTAAAACCCTTCTTTCAACATCGTTTTCTTTAGCTCAGTGTATTCCCGCATTACCTCTTTCAGGATATCCGCTGCAGGCTTTATATCGTGAATAATTCCGCTTACCTGCCCTATTTCGAGTTCCCCTTCCTCCAGATCGCCTTCAAACATTCCTCGCTTGGCCCGGGCCCTGCCGAGCAATTGCTTCAGGTCTTCAGTGGTGGCTTTGTTTTTATAGGCCTCCTGTATGTCATTGTAAAACTTGTTCTTTATCAAGCGCACTGGAGCAAGCTCTTTTAATGTAAGTTGTGTATCGCCTTCATTGGACTCCACAATTTTGTTTTTGAAATTTATATGGGCCGAGCTTTCCTCACTTGCCGCAAAACGCGATCCCACCTGCACACCATCCGCACCCAACACCATCGCGGCCAGCATCTGGCGACCTGTAGCAATACCACCTGCCGCAATCAAGGGTATTTTTAGCGCTTCCTTTACAATTGGAATGAGGCAAAATGTGGTGGTTTCTTCCCTCCCATTATGACCACCGGCTTCAAAACCTTCGGCTACAACAGCATCTACCCCCGCCTGCTCTGCCTTAAGGGCAAACCTGAGACTGCTTACCACATGAACGACTGTCACCCCGTTTTCCTTTAAAAGGGAGGTGTATTTGGCAGGATTACCTGCCGAGGTAAAGACTACCTTCACCCCTTCCTCAAGAATTATCTGGATGTGCTCATCGATCTGCGGGTAAAGCATCGGAACATTTACACCAAAGATTTTATCAGTGGCGGCATTGCACTTTTGGATATGCACCCGTAAAATATCGGGATACATGCTACCCGACCCAATAAGACCCAGCCCGCCTGCATTGCTCACAGCAGAAGCCAGTTCCCAGCCACTGCACCATATCATGCCCGCCTGAACTACCGGGTATTGAATGCCGAACAGGCCGCAAATGCGGTTCGTCATATTATCGAAGGATCTTTTTGAGGTAAACCAGATTACCCGTATTGATGGTCAAAATATAGGCACCCGCTTTTTGCGGGGCAGCTAAAGTTACGGGAACATTGTCTTCCATGGTAAATTGCTGCCTCGAAACAAACCGACCGGTAATATCTGTGGTGGTCACCATCACCTCTGAAGGTCCGAAAAGGCCCGAGATCGTGAGGTAAAACTGGTCGCCAACGGGATTTGGGAATATCTCCACACTGGTATTCTCCAGATCGTGTTCCAGCGTGCTGATACTCCACGAGGCATCCCTGAAATTGGCTATGCCAAAGCCCAGATAATTGTTAGGATTATAAGGCTGGCTGGCATTGCTCCGGATCGCTTCAAATATTTCCATATTACCAAGGCTGGGATCGGTCTGCCACAGGCACGCGGCCATTCCTGCTATCACCGGGCAGGCAAAGCTGGTGCCGTTGCCTACAGAAGGCCCGGCTGGTGCCAGAAATGCTGTGGCTGCGCCCTGCGCCATTACATCAGGTTTTATACGCCCGTCAGCTGTTGGCCCGCTACTGCTAAAAGACACATAACTTCCATTGGCGGTAACTGCACCCACGGCAAGAACGCTGTCCCCATCGGCTGGAGCCGTTATTCGTTCCCAGTCGCTGCCTCCTTCATTTCCCGCACTTACAATCACCAGCATGCCTTTTTTCGCAGCCATGTCTGCAGCTTGGGTTACGAGCGTGGTATTTCTATCCAGCGCACTAAAAGGATAATCATCAGCTGTACCG
>CAZNMG010000065.1:0-14172 GCA_964574075.1 uncultured Owenweeksia sp. | reverse complement strand
GAGCCAACAGCCATACTACCTGAGCCGGTATCGATCTTTGGCTGAATGATCCCTGTAATGGGGTCAATATTGAGAAAAAGGCTGAGTTCAGCAGCAGATCCTACTCCGGGAATGGAATAAAGGTTGGAAGTGGCTACCCCCGCGTTTTCAACCACCATCTCAATGGCAGGGGTGCCATTGTTGGCATTGATGGCGATCATCACAAAATTATCCTGGTCACCGGTGCCTGCGTAAAAACCATTATACTGGTTTCCCTGCGGATTGCCCTGGAAAACCGGCCCCAGCATGGCTACCTCAACTTCAAAAGGCGAAGTGTTTCCATCTACATGGAGGCCAAATTGCCAACCGTTTTTAATATTGTTCTGGCTTCCCACGGGGCTGCCATCCAGTACATTTATAAAAGAGAGCAAACCTACTGCTCCACCGGCAATAAGTTCGGTACTGCTGTTATCTTCATCCTTAAACAGGTCGAGATAGTCATCTTCGTGATTGGTCATAAGACCGGTAAATCCAAGGCCAAAGAGACCGGTTCCGGGATCACCATTCAGGAGTGGGTAATCAAAGGGAACCGAAAGACCGGTGCCGTTTTCAGCATCCAGCGCAAAAGCATCCGTATTGTCGGCAAGGCCATCGTCATCATCATCCGGATCATTGATATCCGAAACAAGGAACTGGCCAATAAGGGTTTTATCAAAATCTGCAGGCTTGCTGCTTCCGTTGCAGGGGTCGGTACCATTGTCAATTTCATCGGCATTGCTGTAGCCATCAAAATCTTCATCAAGGGCAGCATCATAAGTGCCGGTGCAGGTTATAAAATCCTGCGGTTCAAAAATGGTGATGCTGTTACTGCCATAGGTGGCAGCCCAAACGGTGCCCGGAAAAATCTCATTATCGCCCTGGGCCGTAACATCCAGCGGATCGCTGCCAAAGCCGGACGCCATGGCAACCACATCCGAAGTGCTGTTGATAGTTCCGGATGCATTGAGGCTAACGCTGTAAACCTTTTCGTTGAAAGAGGCGGCAAGAATGTTTCCCTTCATCACACCACCGAAGTTTGAGGCGGTGTATTCGGCAAGCCCGTTGGTGGAGGAGGTAACTGTATAGAGGGAAAGATCGTCCACCCCGGCATTCTGAAAATCGCCTTCAATGGGATTAGCCAAAGCTAGATCCACAGGAGGCCAGTCCACCGGAAGGGTGGTGTTGGGATCAGAGGTAACAGCAGTTCTCCACACGCCATTGTGGCCACCGCTGCCATTGGCGTGGTTATGGGTGAAAAGCCCTGCGGCTGAAGGGTTTGCCCTTACCGGATTAGGATGTCCCCCATAGTAGCCGGGTCCCGTGATCAGGTGAAGCCCATCCTTGTTGTTTACTACATCATCATTGGGGCCAGGGCCGGTTGATCCGGGTTCACCAGGTACCCAGTTATTCGTAGCCGTTCCTACTCCTTCCTGGTCAGGATGACCGCCCCAGTTTTGGTTGGCCCCGTTATCCCAGGTGTAAAGGCGACCTGATTCGGTAAGAACAATATCATAAGAATTTCGAAACCCTGAAGCGTAAACCTGTACGGGGCTTCCCACCACAAGTTTGGCTTGATTAAGCCCGTCATTACCGCCAAAAGGATCATAAAGATCAATGCCATTGTATCCGGGAGCTGTAGGGTCGTCTATACCATTAGCGTTTGCCCGTGTTGGGTCATCCAGGGTAGGAAGATCGTATTTGAAATAGGATTGGTTTACCGAGTCATAAAGTGTGGGCAGTGCATCAATGGCATTGAGGTCAAGGGTAAGGATGGCTGCGGACAGTGCGTATTCGGTAATCAGGGCGAAATTATTGGAAGGTGCACCGGCATTGGTATTACCACCGCTTGCTACATACAGGATGTTGTTGGTTTCATCGAGTTGCATACCGTTGGTGGCATGGTTTTCCTCCGAACGGGGTAGACCGCGTACCAGATCAATTTTTACCCATTTGGTTCCATCCCAGTACACTTTGGAGATGATGCCCGAGTTGGTGTCGAGGCCTTTGTCAGAACCGCCACCGCCACCACCTATACGATAGTCACTGGAGCTTACGTAAAGTACCGGGTTGGTTGCAGTGCCGGCTAAAAGTATTCCTGTGATTTGTCTTTTTACTGTAGAATGGATGCTACCATCATCATTGTGGTTGGCAATCTCCTTTACGATATCAATGTGCTCTGTAGCAGTTACCTGGTAGTCGTTGGTGCCATTGCGCACAATGGTGTAGGCGTAGATGTCGCCATCCTGCTCCGAAGCATACAGTCGGTTATCGGGTCCGAAATCAATGGAGGTAGGATTTGTCAATCCCGGGCCCTGGAGACCACTGGAACTGAAATTTACCTGTGCATGCCCTGCAAAGGGAAAGATGGCAAAATTCAGGAAAACAGAGAGAGCGGCTATTTTAAATGATAAAACTGCCTTGCCCGGATAGTAGTTTTCAATTTTCATAACAACAAGTTTGGTAAAATCGTAAAGTCGTAATGCATTCCTTTCAAAATGCGAGTGTAAAATTACCGTATTCTGCTGCTTAATAATAGAATTTCGACCAATGACAGTTCTATGTAGTTGAGTTGTAAATCGATACAATGAACATTTTCCCCACTTTCTGAAATGCCTTAAGGACAAGGGTTTTAGAGAAACTCCCGATTTTTTCAATTCTGATTCTGTAGGATAACAACTACACAGAAGGAGGCTGCTCCAGCCGGCAAAAACGGATGAGGGTTAGGGAGTGAAGCAGGAGGTTTTTTAAAAAACCGCAAAGAGGCAGGTGCTGTTGCCGGGGGCTTTTTTGTGTTCGGGCACGATCCGGCAGATGGCTGGAAGTATAATCAGTCCTTAGTAAGTACAAATGCTGATTGTGGTGCCATGTAAATTGTACTTTCGTTAATCTCTGTTTGAGTATATCAGAACCAAATAACCATAACCTATGGGAATATTTTCATCATTAATAGGCAACGCTGGAGTTGTAGAAAAAGCAAAGCTACAGGGCGAATACCGCCAGCTCCTGGTGGCAGGGGAAGAGATTGAGATCGGTTTTAAACTGATCAGGGACACCTTCATCTTTACTTCAAAGAGGTTGATCCTTATTGACAAGCAGGGGGTAACCGGCCGCAAAATGGAATACATGTCCATCCCCTACAAAAGCATTTCACGTTTTAGTATTGAGACAGCCGGTACCTTCGATCTGGATGCCGAACTCAAGATCTGGATTTCCAGCGAAGACCAGCCCAGTGTAACGAAGAAATTCAATAACTCCGTAAATGTGTATGATGTGCAGAGGTTGCTCGCATCTCATGTGCTGGGTTAGCAGGTTTATATTCCCTCACTTCTTTACAAACTTCAAAACCTGCCCTGCAACCTCCAGCGTGTAACTGCCGGGTGCAAGCGCCTGGAGGTTGATGCTCCCCACAGACTCATTCCCAATGGTTTTCCTGAAAACCTCCTGCCCGGCAACGTTGTAGATCTTCACCAGATGTCGGGCATTGCTCTCCGGCTGGTCATTGCGGATGATAAGGATGTCATTTACGGGGTTAGGGTAGAGGGTTAGCCGGTTTTCTGTAACGGTCTCCTTAAGACCAACGTTATTAATTTTAAGACACTGGGAATATTTGGTGCAGCCCAGGCTGTTACGGATATACACGGCATAATTCCCATTTTGTGTGGGGGTAAAAGTCTGGCCAAAAGCTCCCGGTACTGTATCTGTGTTAGAACAATCTACCCACCAGTACTCGGCCGAATCCTCTAATGAAACATAAGTACCTCCTGCATCGATATAAATTGTGGTATTAATGGAGTCCATCGTTAGCACCAGGTACTCAGCCGTATCACCAGCCGGATGTTCTTTAGCAGTGCGATAGTAAATGCCCGGTTTATTTAAGGTTTTTCCATTGTAGTCATAGGTGCTGTCTTCGCATATTACATGATGTAAGGTATCAATCCAAACCGGGGCATACTCATGTGCCCCCATGTCAACAGTACTATTGTAAATGCGATGGCTATACAGTCCATCCAGTGGCAAGGGCTCGGTAGTATCCCCGTCATTATCAAGATCCGGAATATCAGCTGGAATGTCTGCGTTTGACCCCGCATCCTTTGCTGGGGAATTAAACTTTAATCGGGGTATGTTGTAGGCTACAAAATGGGGAGTGGTATCAAGGTTTCCGCCCAGGTCGATCCCTTTAAAGGAAGTTTTCCATGAGGAGCTGCCTCCTGAGCCCCATATTATGCTGTTCTTGTACGTCTGATATTGAAGGAAAGAGGAGCTCCTTAAATAGGTATAGATCGTACTATCCACAATGGAATTTAAAATGTGAAATACGTGATTACGATAATTAGATATGGAATGTCCTGGGCCTGCTGATATATTAGTAGACAAGGTGCAATGGTACAAAAAACAAGATGAAATATTGGCAAATATTCCACCGCCCCCGCCATTTCCACCAAGGGTGGCGACATTATTCGTAATAGAACAGTTGTAAAACTCCGTCTTTCTGTTGTGTAGATAAATCCCTCCCCCCAATTCTGCCGTGTTACCCTTTATGACACAATTGGCTACAACGGTATTGAAGGGACCTTGAGTAGTACCTTGAGCCCTAATTGCAACACCCCCCCCATACTTTCCGTAGTTGTTATACACGACTAGGTTTTTTAAGAGAACCGGCCCCGGCCCGTTAATGAAAATGCCTCCTCCACGAAATGCCATGTTAACATTATCAGCATTTCCACCTGTTATAAAGAATCCATCCAGAACAGCTTGGGGAGCGAACATAGGTTGATAGGCATAGACCACCTCATATGTATTGTCACTATTATCATTGGGCACTCCAAGGTCCCCGGAAAGCACAGTAATATTTTGCCGCCAGTTACGCTGGTTGCGTTGAGTTTCAGTGCCGTTAAAACCACCGTACAATCCTACACCCTCCAATAGGGTAAATGACTTTCTTCTGGGGTAAAATCCATGAATTTGATTATTCGTATCCTTGGAAGGATAATATATCCCCTGCGCTACCCATATTTCATCCCCGGCTGTAGCGGCCTCCAGCCCCAGTTGAAGATCAGTAAAGGCATTTGCCCAGCTGGTGCCGTTATTAGTTCCGTTGGCCGAAGCTTTTACATATATAACCGATTGCGAAAAGCAGAGGTTAGCGGCCAGTATAAGTGGAAGGAGTACAACTATTTTCATAAGCACTGGTTTTTAGCGTAAGAGTTAAAATGCTGTGACAATATAGATCAAAAATAATAAGTTGAACCCGGAGGGATTTGAAGGAAATTTGGCGCGGAAGGGATGCAAATCCGCGCCACAGGAGCCGAACCAAATAGGAGATGGCTCGGATGTAAATCCGAGGCTGCGGAGAATTAAATTAGGAAATACCACCCCGGCAGGGCGGAACGGAATCGCAGGTATGGATTTTCAAATTACTTAAAAAGCACCTTTTTTACGGAAGTAGTATTTCCAAAATGCACTTTAATAAAATACAAGCCCGGGGGTAGACCTGCAGTATTAATATCCAATCTTCTTTCCCTTTGTTGCAGGTCATACAGCCTTACCCGCCTTCCGCTTACATCCAGCAGCTCCAGCTGTTGGGCTTCAGATAAGCCGCTTACATAAAAATTATCAGTAGTGGGGTTAGGATAAACCTGCCACTCAGTTCGAGCCACTTCATTTAAACCTACCTGTTGCGCAGGTTTTACCTGAACAAAAAGCCGGAGATATTTCACCCCTACATAAGGACATTGATCATCAGAATAAATGAAAGTAAAATCATGGGTGGGATTGTCTGAAAAATGTTCGTTTTCTATTGGCCAGTAAAATATAACCTTGTTGGAGAGTTGATTGGTAAAACCAATCTGTGGGTAGATTGGCGAGATTGTAGCCTTGCTGCTATAATTATTGTTGCTCCCCCAGTAGGTTTCCAGCGCATCACCAAGCGCATTAAAGGTAATTTCCTGAAACCTGTTCATGGCAGTGTTGGAATCAAGATCTTCGGAAACAATTTCAAAAAAGAGGGTATCTTCTACATGTGCCTCTATGGTATAAGTTGCCCCCTGCCGGTCTATTCCCGGGTAAGCAGCGGTATCGATAAAGGCTGCTGGAACAGAGTTGGACGTGGAGTCAAACTGGGCATAGGCAAAGCTTGATCTTTTTATTTCAGAAATCAGATGATAATCCCTCCACTGCTCAATGCGTACAGCATAGTGATAAAACCCACTTACACCTGTAACTGCATTTATTCTTATTAATCCGGTGTTATGAAGGATATTCACCGGCCCATTCTGAGGATGGGAGTTGTTGTTGGGAAATGGCCTGTTATAACCATAACCGCTGGCATAAAAGGTTGAGGCCGAAGGAAAGTTATCAAACTCATAATAGAGGGAATCGCTATCGCTGGCCCGTAAAGCTTTAACGCTAAATGACCTGTTAATGGGCGTAATCTGGTGGATGGGCGTCTCCGGTACAATGGGTGAGGAGTTGCAGCTATTTGAAGGTGAAGGGTACATGGTGGATTCCAGAGAAACCAGAGAATTTGGATTTGCCAAATTAACCCCGTTGGGACCGCAACACATATTAAAGCTAAACTTCCATCCTGTAGGAGGTGGGCTGCCGGGCAGCGTAACTACTCCTTCATAACGGTTCAGTTCGGTACGGCCATAAAGTTGGCTGTTACCGCACCCACCGGATGACGGACCTGCACAATCCATGGTAAGATCAATAATAGCCACACGGTTTACCGGTATGGAACCAACTGCATGTGAGGTCTGGAGAATATAAGAGCTCGGGAGTGCTGTACTGCCACCGCACTCCCGGTATAAATTAAGTTTGAACAGGTATTGTTGATTACCCAGGCATTCCCAGGTGATCTCGCCACCCAAAAGGTGACCTGCCGTTGCAGTCATCGAAAGGAGGGCTATACAGAAGGAATAAACGTATCGCATGATGTGGTTTTTTTGGAGATTTGTGAAGTTTCACCTTACAGAGGTAATAACATTTTAAGGAAATGACCACTGCTAAATAGTGAAAGTTATTCCTTAGCTACTTTGCGCACTGGATTCCCAACGCCATCTGTTTTAAGGCCATTATTTTCTCATTAAGAATTCCCCTACTTAATCGGGAATAACTAATTTCCCCTCCCATATCCTAAATGTATTGTAGAAATGAAAAAGCTGTACCTGGTAAGGCATGCAAAGTCATCGTGGAAAACCGAGGGCGTGAGCGATATGGATCGTCCGCTAAAAGGGCGGGGAGTGCGCGATGCCCACAGCACTTCCGAATGGCTGCGCGAGCAGGGCGAAAATCCGGATCACCTGGTCGCAAGCCCTGCTACCCGGGCGATGCACACCGCTCTTATTTTTGCCAAAAATCTCGGGTATCACTTTAATGAAATTGAACTCCGTGAAGAAATTTATCACGCCTCCACCAAGGATCTCATGGAAGTGGTGCGCTCCCTTGACGACCGCTATCAGTCGGTAATGCTTTTTGGGCATAATCCTACCTTCACTGATTTTGTGAACAAATGCATTGACCACCGCATAGATAATGTGCCCACCACCGGGGTGGCCTGCCTTAGTTTTGAAGTAGAGCATTGGAAGGATATTGATAAAAAAGCCGAACTGGTATTTTTTGACTATCCCAAAAGGAGACGCTAAGAAGTGAAGAAAAAAGCACAGGAAACGGTGATAGCCCGCGACATCAGCTGGCTATCCTTTAATGAAAGGGTTTTACAGGAAGCACAGGATGAGCAAAACCCGCTTATAGAACGGCTTCGGTTTTTGGGGATCTTCTCCAGTAATATGGACGAATTCTTCAGGGTGCGCTATGCGAGTATCAAACGGCTGAGCCAGCTTACCGACAGTACCCAGAGGCGCCTTGGCAACAAATCACCCAGCGAGGTGCTCCATGAGATCACCAAAAAAGTGATGAGAATGCAGGTACAGGCCCAGGAGGTAAATGATGAACTGGTGGGCCGCCTCGAGGAAAAGGATATTGCCTTTGTGGATGAGCATTCCCTTACTGCCGGGCAGGAGGAATACGTTCATAAAACCTTTATTGAAAGGATCAGTCCTGCCATTTTCACCCTTATTCTAAAGGATGAGAAGGCGGTACCGGAGCTCAAGGACAAACTGATCTATCTCGCTATAAAACTGATCAAGGAGGGCAGCCCCGATAGCCCCCGTTATGCGCTTATAGAAGTTCCCTCCGAATTGCTGGGGCGCTTTTGGGAGCTGCCCAAGTATGGAAAGCATTACGTGATGTACCTGGAGGATATTATCCGTTACAACCTCAACTACATCTTCTTTATTTATGATTTCGACAGGATAGAGGCGCATACCGTAAAGATCACCCGCGATGCGGAACTCGACCTCGATGACGATGTATCCAAGGGTTTTCTTGAAAAAATGACCCAGTCGGTGAAGGACCGCAGGATTGGCGACCCTATGCGCTTTGTATACGATAAGGAGATCTCTCCGGACATGCTTCAGTTTCTGATGCAACGCATGAGCCTCGACAGCAATGACAGCCTGATCCCGGGCGGCCGGTATCACAATAAGAAAGATTACATCAAATTTCCGAATATGGGCCCCCGCGAACTGGAGTTTGACACACTGGCGCCCATGCAGCACCCCGACCTCGATATGGACCGCAGCCTGCTCAACGTGATCCGCCAGAAGGATGTCCTCCTCTTTATGCCTTATCACAGCTTTTCCTACATGATCCGGGTGTTGCGTGAAGCGGCCCTCGATCCGCAGGTGACCCACATTCATGCTACGCTGTACAGGTTGGCAAGCAAATCAAGGATTATTTCGGCCCTGGTAAATGCCGCCAAAAACGGCAAGCGGGTAGTTGTGGTTATAGAGCTTCAGGCACGCTTTGATGAAGAGGCCAACATCAAATGGACGCAGGAGTTGCAGACAGAAGGTGTGCAGGTGATATTTGGTGTGCCGGGGCTTAAAGTGCATAGCAAGTTGTTTCTCATTACCAGGCAAACCGATCACGGCCCCGAGTATTTTACCTCTATAGGAAGCGGAAATCTCAATGAAGAAACCGCCAAGACCTATACCGATTATCACCTGCTTACCGCAAACAAATCCATCACCCGCGAAGTGATCAGGGTTTTTGATTTCTTACAAAACAACTACAAGCGCTATAAGTACGACCATCTTTTTGTGTCGCCTCATTCTACGCGGAAACAGTTTTTGTACCTCATAAATCGCGAGATCGCCCATGCAAAGAGGGGAAACCCCTCGGGCATTTTTGTAAAGATCAACAGCCTGTGTGATGTAAAGATCATTGAAAAGCTTTACGAAGCCAGCGCCTATGGTGTAAAAATCCGGCTGATAGTGCGCGGGATCTGTTCCCTGGTGCCGGGTGTAAAAGGCCTGAGCGAAAATATTGAAGCGATAAGCATCCTCGACCGTTTTTTGGAACATTCGCGGGTTTTCATTTTTGAGAACGGGGGCAATGCCGCTTTTTATATTGGGTCAGCCGACTGGATGCCGCGCAACCTCGATTACCGCGTGGAGATTACGGTGCCCGTGTATGACGATCGCATCAAGCGCCAGCTGCGCGATCATATGGACATCATTTGGAAAGACAATGTAAAGAGCCGCTGGCACAACCAGGAAATGAATAATGAATACCGGCATATCAAGGGTCCGAAGATCCGTTCACAATACGCGCTTTATGAGTATGTAAAAAAACAGCTGAAGATGGGGCGGTGACAAAATGAACATCGCTATCAGATCCTCCTTTCCTTATGGCAGGGGAGGATTAATACAGCGATTTAAGACATTAAAAAAGTAAAGTTCCCCAAAAGAAATAAAGCCAATGGCGATAAAAGTACACAAACTGGCAGGTATTGATGTAGGTTCAAACTCAGTGCGGCTGTTGGTTTCCAATGTTATCACCGATAAGGAAAAAGGTGTGGTTATTTTTAAGAAATCATCACTTACACGCCTTCCGGTCCGGCTTGGCCCCGACTCCTTTGAAAAGGGGAAGATCTCGAAAAAGAATGCCCAAAAACTGATGAAAAGTATGCAGGCCTATGCCCGGATTATGGAGGTGCATGGGGTGGAACGGTACCGGGCCTGCGCTACATCGGCCATGCGTGAAGCTGGCAATGGCGTGGAGATCGCCCAGGAGATATATGAACAAACGGGCGTAAACATTGAACTGATAGAAGGGAAGGAGGAGGCCCGTATGATCTTCAATTCAGAGATGATCGACAGCATCAGTCAAAAGGGGGACACCTTTCTATATATAGATGTGGGTGGCGGCAGCACCGAGTTTACGCTGTTTCATCGTGGAAAGATTAAAGCCAGTCAATCCTTTAGAATTGGTACAATCCGGTTATTGAGGGATATTGTCGCGGAGCCTGCGTGGGAGGAAATGGAAAGCTGGGTGCGCGAAAAAACAGCCGGGCTCAAGAACATCCTTATGGTAGGTTCGGGAGGAAATATAAACCGCACCTTTAAGATGAGCGGCAACCGGCTGGGGGAGCCCCTCGAGAAAAAATACATCGATGATATGTATGAAGAACTCCTCAAGTACAATGATGACGACCGTATGATAAAATTCGACCTCAACCCTGACCGTTCAGATGTAATTACCCATGCCTTACGGATTTACCTCTGCGGAATGCGATGGTCGGGGGCACAGCGTATGCTGGTTCCCAAGAAGGGATTGGCGGATGGTATAGTACGCTATCTGTATCGGGAACACTACCAACCGCCCCAGTTTCAATCTAAACATTGATAATAACTATCGGTTTTAATTTTCTAATAGAAGTTACCGATTTATATTTGTACAAAATTTGAAAACGATGTCAGTAGAAAACGCAAATGATCAGGAATTTAAGGAAACGCTTTCGCAAAATGAAAGGGTTGTGGTGAAGTACTATGCCGACTGGTGTGGGAACTGCCGCCTTTTTTCACCGAAATATAAGCGCGTAAGCAACGAAGAGGAATTTGAGGGAATAAGCTTTTTGGAAGTGGATGCCGAAAAAAATCCTGAAGCCCGCAAGGCAGGAGGGGTTGATAACCTGCCGTACCTCGCGGTGTTCAAAAATGGGGAGCTCCTGGAGGGCAGTGCCAGCAGCAAGGAAGAATACCTGAGAACACTTTTAGCTAAACTGAATTAAGATGAAATTACCGGCTATACGAAAATTGTTGAAGGTGGATATGGCAGAACTGCGCAAGGCTGAAGAGCTGCTTAGCGAGGAGGAGGATCCGCAGATAGATATTGAAGGCGATGATGAAGGAGAGCGGCTCACCCATGTTTTTGGGGCCATTTGGGTAAAGGAACAAATAGAATCAGGAGCCATGGATGAAAGGTCAGCGTTGCGGGCCTTTGCACAGAAGGTGCGGGGATCCATCAGTTAAGAGACTCTTAACGAATAAGCAGAAAAAAAGCCGGTCGATGCCGGCTTTTCTGTTTTTGATTTTGCGTTTTAATACTTTACGAATTTTTTGGTGTGCAATTCCCCGTTCAGTTCCACCTGAATGGCATAAACTCCTGCGGGCAGAGGCGCAATATCTACGATATACTCCCCTTTGATGTTGGAGTGCTGTTCCCAGGCTCTTATTGTTTTTCCGCTCTGGTCTATAATGGTAAGTTTCACTATTCCACCGGCACCTGCTGCTGATTTGCCTAATAAGATGGACAGTTCATCATGTGCAGGATTTGGGTAAAGGCTGAGATATTCGTCACCCAAAGGATATCCAGCCAGGGAAACATCAAAGCATGAGGTGCCTGTTTCTTCAAAGCATATATCATCAATAGCCCAGCCATCAGCATTTATTTCGTAATCGCTGGTAAAGCGGAATCGGAAGCGGATCTGGCCCTTCTCCACTATTTCTATGTCCTGAAAAGCAGGTACCCACCCACCGGAGCTTCCACTAAATCCCGGGTTTACCTGACTGCTTGACTGGATGAAGGGAGTATTATACCAGGTGCTATCTCCATATTTTCCAAGTATTTGCCAGGTGGCTCCGGTATCGAGGCTGTATTCCACATTGCCTCCGTCAAAGTTGGTTTCGGTATCAAAAAAGTGAAAGAAACTGAAGCGGTAGCATTTATCGTCCTCTACATGAATAGGCGCGGTATACAAGTAACTGTTGAGCAAAGGTCCATAGCTGTTTTCACTCCCTATGTACCAGGACTTGTTTCCGGAATGAGCGCCATTGATGCTTGTTTTGGAGGGTGTGCCATAAGTCCAGGAGGTATCCGGTTGAAGCAGTTTTTCATTGAATGAAACCATGCCTGCCGTAGTTTCAAAATCATTGCAATAGGGTAGGGTGTTAAGCTCAGGTAAGAGTTGAATATTCATGGTAATAGTGTCATCTCCTGGTATGGCATCCATGCGGCTATTGGGCCGGCTTGTGTAAATGCGTAGGGCGGTGTTAGGAGCGGTAAGGTTGAGAGGCTGTTGAAGTATTACCGTCCTTTTTTGCCCGGGCAACAGATTGTTCAGGTGAACCTGTTGATTTATTACAACGGTGCCGTTGGCTTCTATATAGAAATCAACACTGTCCAGAGGTTTGGCCCCGGTATTCTCTAAGGTAATGCTCAGGGTATTATCTCCGGAAGCGGGTAAACCATTGTCAAACGAAAGGAGGCGTGGGGCTGCCGAGTTTTGCGGAGGAACAAATATTTCAAAATCATCAATAGCCCAGCCGCTGCTGTCGGTCGAGGTAATTTCTGCCTTGAAACGAAGTACTGCCTGGCCGCTGGGCGAAACGGCCTGATCTAAAGGAAAGGATGAGAAGACCCAGGGAGAGGAGCCGCTGAATTGTTCATCCCAATTAGTGCCGGTAATACTCCCATTATAAAGGGGTTGCCAGCTGCCATTCATAAAATACTCTACCTGGCCGTACTCATTGGTATTAATAAAATCATAGCGGTGCCAGAAACGCAATACCACACCCGCCAGGGTATCCATTCCTTCAAAGAAAGGGGGCATCAGGTAGTGGGTGCCGGGCAGAGCCGTGAAGTTATTGGTGGTGAAAGCTTTTTGACCGCTGTGTGCACCTCCTGTTGGTGCCAGTACTTCCCATTGATCGAAACCCCCATTATCACGGAAGAGGATCTCACAGTTCTCAAAGTTGTTGAAATAGGGTACAGGAAGTGTGGGCGAGACCGTAGCTCGCAACGTCAGAGTATCATTTTGGGGTATGACGTCACCAGCGGTGGTTAGCCATATCTTTAATTCATATTCTCCGGCAGCAAGAGGGGCACTAAGGGCAACATTGCTGAACGATTTGGAGTGATCACGCACGACACCCCCTCCCGTAAAAAAACTTTCCTGAGCTGTAATAGGAGCGGCAGAAGGGTTGCAGATATCCGTAAAACGCAGGTTAATTGCAGCGTTAAAATATCCGGGGCTGCCTGTTCTCGCATATTCTATGGTCACAGTATTGATTGAGTCCGTACCCGCCAGTTGACGTGTGACCCCGTCATTTATACCTCTTACGGTAAGGTCGGTTATGTTATTTTCAGAAATAACAATATCATCGATAGCCAGCAGAGTACCCGGGGAATTCATTTCGTTCAGAAACATTATCTCCACCGTTTTCCCTGAGTAGGGAGTAAGGTCTATGGCGTATTGGCTCAGTATTTTTGACAAACTAAAAGGTGATGGTCCCGGCTCATCTAAAAGTTGCCATGGGCTCTCTTCGCTTCGGATCAGCACAGCAAAGCTGCTTCCGTTCTTAAGCACATATTTAAAGCTGAGCTGGGGGTTTGTGAGTGGGCTGAGATCGATGCAGGAGGACCGGAGCACTACACTGTCATAAGTTGTTACTGACTGATCCATTATCAGAAATTTACCCTGTAACCCCTCCCCTAAAGCTGGACCTTCGGCATAGTCATTCGAAGAGTATTCCTCAACCACCCACCGGTTATTAGCCTGATGTTTCACTGTCCAGTCCGCGGTACCGAGGTTAACGGTGCCTCCTTGTCCGGTGGCAATGGCTGCCTCAAACCCCATGAAGTAAGGGAAAGTGGAGATTACACTTCCATTCTTTACAGGGATATCAATAGTTACAGTGTCGTTTTTACCGGCACTATACAGGTTTACTTCGGCCCATACATTTAGTATGTGCGCCACATTACCAATGAAGGAGAGAGGTTGGGAAAACGTGAAACCTGCAGTGTCAAGAG
>CAZNMG010000064.1:0-3573 GCA_964574075.1 uncultured Owenweeksia sp. | reverse complement strand
CGCCAGCAGGACGACCGCTTTATCGGCCTGCTCAATAATCTTAGAGACAATATTTGCACCGCTGATGATCTTGCTGCCCTCAATGAACATTACCGTGCTGGGTACCAGGCAGAGGAAGGAGTGATTACCCTTACCACGCATAATTACCAGGCCGACCGCCTCAACCGTGAGGCGCTGGATAAGCTGGAGGGATCCTCTTTTTATTACCAGGCAGAAGTGGACAAGGATTTTCCGGAAAACCTCTATCCCTTACCTGAAAGTCTCGAGCTGCGCGTGGGGGCCCAGCTGATGTTTATTAAAAATGATACAGAAGGGCAGCAGCGCTATTTTAATGGCAAGCTGGCGAAAGTTACCGAACTTACAGATGATGGTATTTACGTAAGTATGGAGGGTGATGACCATTTTTGGCTGGAGCGGCATGAATGGGAAAACAAAAAGTATGAGATAAATGAGGGCAGCAAGGAACTCGAAGAGGAGGTGATAGGCACTTTCACTCAATACCCTATAAGGTTGGCATGGGCTATAACCGTGCACAAAAGCCAGGGGCTGACCTTTGATAAAGCCGTGATTGATGTGGGGAAAGCATTTGCCCCCGGACAGGTTTACGTGGCTTTGTCCCGCCTGCGTTCATTGGATGGGCTTATCCTTCGCACCCGAATTTCCGAAGCCGTGATAAGCAGTGATGCCGAAGTGGTAAAGTTTTCAAAACGACAAAACAACGGTGATTCGCTGCCGGAAAAATTACAGCAGGAGCAGGGTCGCTACTTGAGTCATTTGCTGGGGCAAACGTTTGATTTTGGCGCTGTAGTACGGCAAATCGATTATACCCAACAGAAACAGTCAGGTAAAGAGGAATTTGAAGACGAGGAAATGCAATCCGCCTTGTCGCGGCTGCGGGAGGCATTTTCAGCCGAAGAGGGAAATACGGTAAAGTTCAGAAACCAGATGGAGCGGCTTCTGCAACAAAATGAAATGGATAAGCTGCGCCAAAGGATTGAAAAGGGCAGTGTCTATTACCTGGATTTTCTTCATCAGCGTTTGAGGGAATTGCTCATCCACCTGGCGCATGTGGAGCAGTTTTCGCGCACCAAAACTTACCGCAATGCACTGAAGGAGATCGACCAGGTAATTGCCGTGCAGATTGCCCAGGTGCAGAAGGTGGTTTCCCTCAGCAGTTGTATCATTGAAAACAGGGAGATCAAGCGTCAGCCTCATCTTAAGGAGGAGCGGAACAAGTTGCGTGAAAAACTCCTGCAGGAAGTGCAGGCGCACCTGCGGGAAAATCCAAAAAACCTTTCCACCAAAACCGGCAGGAAGCGCAAAAAGGGTGCTGCTAAGGGAGAAACCTACCTCACCACCTTTGCTTTGGTAAATGAGGGCCTGAAGCCGGAGGAAATTGCCGAAAAGCGGGGTTTGGTAATCAGCACCATTGAAAGCCATCTCGCCAGGGGTATTGCAGAGGGTGAAATCAAAATTGACCAGTTTGTGCCTGCTGAGGAAATAGCGGTTATGGAACAGGCATTTGCCGATAAACCTGAAAATTTAACTGAGGTTTTTAAAAACCTTGATGGAAAGTATACCTATGGCAAACTCAGGATGGTGCAGGCGCATTTGAGGAAGGGGGGATCGTAATGGCCCCCTAAATCCCCCCGAGGGGGGACTTTGAATCAGATCGTCAGGTAAAGAATTCAGTTTCACCCTGAGTGATCCTGACGTGAGGAGGGATTGTATCAGCTTGCCCCGCAGAAGTGAGGGGAAGGGTACACGGGTAGAGGAAGCGCGCCTTTTGTACATTTCGTTTATCGCCCTTCGATACCTCGCAAACTGCTACGCTTTCGGGATACTCAGGGTGACAGGGGAGTTTGCTCCTTTAAATCGATTCATAAACATTAGGGCCTTTTAGAGCCTTAAACAACTAAATCGGATTCAGATGGCAGGACTCAACGTTTCGCAAAAACTTATAAAAGATCACCTGGTAGCGGGTGAGATGACTCCCGGAAGGGAAATAGGACTCAAAATAGATCAGGCTTTACTACAGGATGCCACGGGTACTCTTGTGCAACTGGAACTGGAGGCTATGGGCCTCAAAAAAGCCAAAACGGAGGTTGCGGTGCAGTATGTGGATCACAACCTTTTGCAAACGGATTCCCGAAATGCAGAGGATCATATTTTCCTTCGCTCGGCATCACAAAGATTTGGCCTTTGGTTTAGCCGCCCGGGGAATGGCGTGAGTCACCCCGTACACATGGAGAGGTTTGGTAAACCGGGAAAAACCCTTCTGGGCTCCGATAGCCATACTTGTGCCAGTGGCTCATTGGGTATGCTGGCCATCGGTACCGGAGGTCTGGATGTAGCCTCTTCCATTGCGGGCGAACCTTATTATGTAAAAATGCCACAGATTATGGGCGTAAAGCTCACCGGGAAGTTGCCGGACTGGGTTAGCGCCAAGGATGTGATTTTGGAGATGCTGCGCAGGCACAGCGTGAAAGGAGGCGTTGGGAAAATTATTGAATACTATGGCGAAGGCCTCAAAGAACTTACCGCGATGGACCGCCACGTAATCGCCAATATGGGAGCAGAGTTGGGAGCCACCACCACTGTTTTTCCCTCAGATGGGGAAACCCGGAAATTTCTGCGTGCCCAGAGGCGGGAGGAAGACTGGGTGGAACTGTTGCCTGATGAAGATTGTGAATATGACCTCCATGATGAAATAAACCTCAGTGAACTGGTACCCCTGATTGCCCTGCCCAGCAGCCCCGGAAACGTGGTGCCGGTGAAGGAGGTGGCGGGCAGAAGGGTAAGCCAATGTGTTATAGGCTCTTCTGCAAATCCCGGTTTGCGTGATTTTTGGGTGGTGGGCGAAATTTTAAACGGCCGGTCGGTAAATTCCGAAGTTTCGCTTGATGTAAATCCTACTTCCCGCCAGATCATTCAGAATATGATACCGCTGAAGACTTTTGCCAGGCTCATCACTGCCGGGGGACGTTTTCACCAAAGCGGGTGTATGGGTTGTATAGGCATGGGTGAAGCTCCGGCATCGGGCGAGATAAGTTTGCGCACCGTTCCACGGAACTTCCCCAGCAGAAGCGGCACCGAAGATGACCAGGTATATCTCTGCAGCCCCGAAACTGCAGCCGCCTCAGCACTTACCGGCAAGATAACCGACCCGCGCGATCTGGAGGATATGTATGGAATGAGCTACCCCCGTTTTAATGAGCCGGAGGAAGCTATTATCAATGAGGAAATGTTGCTGGCTCCACCGGAGGATGGTTCCTCGGTGGAACTCATCAAAGGTCCCAATATCAAAACCCTGCCCGAACTGGAACCCCTAAGGGATGAAGCCACTGTACCCATATTATTAAAGATGGCAGACAACATTTCCACTGATGAAATCCTCAAAGCAGGTGCGGAGGTTCTTCCCCTGCGCAGCAACCTGCCGGAGATCAGCAAGTATTCCTACAGCGTAATTGATGATACCTTTTATGACCGGGCCATGGCTGTGCGCGATGCAGGTCATGTGGTGGTGGCCGGTGAGAATTATGCACAGGGATCGAGCCGCGAGCATGCCGCCCT
>CAZNMG010000063.1:0-3342 GCA_964574075.1 uncultured Owenweeksia sp. | reverse complement strand
CAGAATTGCCCGTTACAGCAACAAAAACATCCGTGTTCTGGATTCCCTCCTCCTCCAGCTTTTCTACATCGGTTCCATCAAAATGGAGAACGAGCACCTCAGGGAAGTCCTCCGCTATTTCCACTGACTTGTCATAATCCTGCTCAATGAGTTTTACGTGGTAGTCCTTGCCAAGCTTTCTGGCCAGGTGTCTGCCTGTACGGCTTCCTCCCATTATCATGATCTTATCCACTTCTATCCGCTGTTTTCCCGTTACTGAAAGTACATCATGTATACCTTCAGAATGGGTAATGGCAAATAAATGGTCGCCAGCCTGCAATATGGTATTTCCCTTGGGAATTACGGTTTCGCCAGCACGTTTTATGGCCACAATAACATAGTTGCGTACGGAGTGCATGGCAGCCAGTTCGGCAATAGACTTTCCGATTACGTCAGCATCCTTTTCAATGTCAAGACCCAGCAGTGTGATCTTTCCATTTTCAAATTCGACAGATTCGGTAGCCGCATTGGTTTTTATGAGGTGCCGCACTTCCCGGGCTGCCAGTGATTCGGGAGAGATCAATTCGTCAATGCCTAAATCCCGAATGTTAAGGGTCTTTACATCCGTAAGGTATTGCATCTGGCTAATGCGCGCTATCGTCTTTTTCGCGCCCCACTTTTTGGCATAAATGGCACTGATAATATTGGCCTCCTCCACGGAAGTAACCGATATAAACAGATCTGCGGAACCCACGTTTGCCCGCTTCAGCACCTTGTAGTTAGTGACTTCACCGGCAATAGTAATGGCATCGATGCTATTATCGAGATTGGTCAGCCTTTCCTGGTCACGGTCTATCAGCGTAATGTTGTGCGATTCGCTGGAAAGCCACCGCGCCAGGTGAATACCTACTGCTCCTGCACCTGCTATCACAATATCCATACAGTAATTTCTAAGAGGGGGCCAAATGTACTAATAGTATTGAGTAGTTAGTATTTAGACACGGAAATCCGTCCACCAGTTAATTAATCAACGATCTGAAGATTTGATATTTATAGATTCAACATCCTATTCCAAACTTCTCAGTGCTATAGCCCTCAGTCCATAGTCCATAGCCGGAAAAACACTTACCATTCGTACTTCCTCATTCCAACTAAAACACCTGGACTGCGCTTGGCCAAGCCTGGACGGGAAATTCGGCAGTAGCACAATACCCGCTACGAACCACAAACTTCGAACTTCCTCATTCCTACTTCTTACTCCCACCCAGGCTTCGATACATTTCTTTTCCGCCAAGCTCCAAAGAAACACTCAGCCTGACAACGAATAGTATTGAGTATTTAGTGATTAGTATTGAGCTCCAAAATCCGTCTACCAATTAACCAGTTAACCAATCCACCAAACTCCTAACTCCTTATTCCAAACTCCCAACTCCTTACTCCTTACTCCTTACTCTCTACTCCCACTCCCTCCCTCTCAGTCTCTCCCAAACAATTTGCGCTTATCCTTAACCAGGATGTACTTTATGGAGAACACCGATTGAAAATTCCACCAATCGGGGTGATGACCGGCAGTGTGGAAGGCCGGACTGAAATCAAAACTCAACACCACAGGAAGGATCATCATTTTGTACTCCGCTCCGACCAGCATATCAAAACCGGAAAAACCACCGTGGTCCTTATAGGTTCCGGTATGTACGCCAATACCCGGATACACATTGAGCCTGCGGCCGATAACCTTGAGGTGATAGCGCGCAAAAGCAGTGGCTTTTATTTCACGGGTCTTGGCATCAAAAGCCACCTGCGCGGTGAGCTGCTTATAGATCTTCTGATCGAGGCTGAGGCCAAATTGCGATTCATCCAGGCGGATGCCAAGATTGGTTTTGTAGAGCTGGGCACTTAGGAAAAAGGTGCCACAGAGTAAAATCATTGTCAGGTTCAGCTTCCAATATTTCATAATACTTAAAACTACCAACCAATAGCAATGTTGCCTGTGGCTCTCATTTCTGTATCTCCTACTTTAGCATCTACCGTAAACCAGCGTTTTCAAAAAAATGAAAAAATCCGGAATCAGTGTATTGATGGCACTTGGTTTGGCAGCCTGCTCAAAGAACGATGCTGTTGATCCACCAAATCCAATTACAAAACCCACCTTCCCATTTGAGGCTCAATACAACATCCATAATCTTCAGATAAGCCAGGCCTATGAGGATACAGCCGAATCAAGGGGTAAGATCAGTTCCATTACCGAAGCCTCCGGTCTGGCCAGGAGTATTAACAATCCCCCTTATCTGTGGGTGCATGAAGACAGCGGCAATGATAACCTGCTGTTCCTGATCAATCGCTCACACGGAGAGGTGGTAGCCACTTACAGGATAACGGGTGCTACAAATGATGACTGGGAGGATATTGCCATTGGCCCGGGCCCTGTGAACGGAGCGAATTACCTTTATATAGGTGACATTGGCGACAATAATGCCACGAAAACTACCCGCAAAATTTACCGCCTTGAGGAACCCATATATTTTCCAGCCGATAGCGGTAAAACCATAGACATTGCGCTGGAAAACACCATCACCTTTGCTTACCCCGATAGCGCCCGTGATGCTGAAAGCCTGATGATAGACCCGCTAACCGGTGACCTTTTTGTAATATCAAAAAGGGAAGCGCGGGTAAGGCTATACCGGGCCGCCTGGCCACAACCAACCAGCGAAACGGACACCCTGCAGTTTATAGGAAGTTTTCCTTTCGCTTATGCTGTAGCTGCCGATGTATCGCCCGATGGAAACCGCGTGCTGATCAAAACCTATGACAGTATTCTCCTTTGGGAAAAATCGGGTAACGAGGACCTGATAGAATTACTGGCTGCGACTCCTGTGCGCCTGCCTTACCAGCCGGGCGAAATCCAGGGCGAATCCATTTGCTGGGATGGCGCAGGCTCGTACTTTACCCTTAGCGAGCAGTTTGCAGGCATAGTTCCAAGCCTTTATTATTATGGGAAGAAGTAGATGTGAAAAGATAGTAGGGAGTCGGGAGTCGGGAAATCCGTAAGCCGAAGCCGGAAATCCACTTCGTCATTCGTACTTCATTATTACGCATTCATCATTCCAACAAATGCCTCGACTGCGCTCGGCCAGACATAAGTGAGATGTGAGAAGATAGTAGTGAGGAGTAAGAGCCGGAAATCTGTAAGCCGGAGCCGTAAATCCACTTCGTCATTCGAACTTCAGACCTCACTTTCCACTACACCATCATAGGCCTGCTGTAGCTCATCAATTTTAAGCTTCTTCATTTGAAGCATGGCTGCCATCGCCCTTTTGGTACTTTCCGAGTTTTCATCAGCAAACATCGCATTCATAATATCGG
>CAZNMG010000062.1:0-5771 GCA_964574075.1 uncultured Owenweeksia sp. | reverse complement strand
TATAAACTTCATATAACGGACCTTGCGTCCCCACTCATCGGGCCCTATCATCGAGAGGACATATTCCTCATCCTCGTTTTCATACAAATGATAAACGTGATTGACAAGAGGTGTGAAACTGATGCTGGCCGCATAGATCTTTTCCGATAGCTCTTTCCGCAATTGTATGTTCCGGGCTTGCTTTGCCAGGAGTTCTATCTGCTGTTTTATCTGGTGGAGTTGCATATCGGTTTGCTGCTCCATGGCTGACAGGGATCGGCTGCGGATCACCCCCTTCTCGGTAGGTTTTACCACAGCACCACCCACGGTATGTGCATAGGGAAGGGTGCCTGGGTTTTCGGCAACCTTATCGGGATCAACAGGATTCTCCCAGTTCTCTTTGTCGGTGTTTTTTTTACTCATTGGCAGCAAAAGTAAGGCTGGCTTCAGGATTGTAAAAACCGCTCAGATGTAGATCAACCCTTCGGCTTCCTGACCATAGGATTCTGTGCGGCCCTGGGTGTGGTTGAGGGCCGACATCAATGCCAGCAAGGCATCAAGGTGATGCCAGCTCGTAACGTCATTCGGGTCAAGTTTTATTTCGGAATTAAACCGTTCGCACACAATTTTACGGCAGTCTTTAAGGCCCAGTGTGCTGCCCTTGTAGCCTTTCGACCTCAGGCTGAATTGCTGCGCAAGAATGCGGGGATAAGTTTCGTAAACCTGGATCTCCTTTTTTTCAAGTTGCTGTTTCAACTCCATGGCCCGTGCGGCAAGTCCGCCCAAAAACATGGGAGACATAGCTTTCAGTTCAAGGTCTGCTTCCCTGAAATGGTAGTTGTTGCAACCTGCAATACCACAGTAAACCCCGGGCAGGGAGAGAGGGGCATCAATAAAAATTTCAGCGGGGCTGAAGTAATCTGCAGCATTGAGGATAAAGCCATCCGCATCGACCCCTTTGTCCACATCCATAAATAGCACCTCGTTATCCTTAAAAATGGCAATCACCGTGTTACCGGTGAGTTTACTTCCGTAATCTATGCCAAAGAGGGTGTCCATTCGTAGTTTATTATTTATGCTTGCTGCAATGTATATCTTCTATTAAAGCCTTTCCCTCGGAAAGTTGTTTCAGGTAATCCCTTACAAAAACGCCTGAAAATAGTTTATCAAAAATTTTTTGCCCGTCTTTAACCGGTTCATCTGTAAGAGATATCAGCTCCAAATCTGATTCAGTAGTTACCACCTCTAAATTCTTTATCCTGCAATGGCCAACAGAGTTGCTGCAAGGCCGGAACGCATTGCAATAATTTTCAGGCAAGCTCTGGCAGAAATCAGTGGGCAGGTGGGTAGGATGTGAACTAATAACCTTATGCATAGGGCAAATGGGAAAGGGCAGACAGTAAACAAATGCCTGTTGGCAAGGTTCTATAAACGGTTACCAATAAAATATTACAATGAAAAAGATTACTACCCTTTTAGCTTTATTTCTCTCTACCCTTTTTGGCTTTTCGCAAACCGCGAAGGTTCAGTTCATCCATAACAGCGGTGATTTTCTATTAGAGTATTTTGATATTTACCAGGACGACCAATTACTGATTGATAGCCTCCAGTATCGCCATTCTACTCCTTTTATAAATGTGCCGGCCAATACCGATGTGGTGTTTACCGTGCAGAGTCCATCCATACCGGATACCACCAGTGGGCTCTACAGCGAAGTTGTGAATTTAGATGCGGATAGTTCTTACGTACTGGTTGCCAGTGGGCTTATTTCGTCAGCCTTTTATGATTCCCTGAAACCATTTAATCTTGTAGAACACCCGGTACGGACGGAGGCAGCCAACTCAGGTGAGGTTGATGTTCTTTTTTACCACGGTGTACCAGATGCAGCGGAATTGACTATTGATGAAACTGCGGCTCCCATGCTGGCATTGGTAGACAGTTTGCCCTATGGCCAATTTTCAAATTATCTTCAATTGCCTGAAGCCGATTATGTCTTCAAGGTGTTCAATGCACGTGAAGATGATTGGATTGCCACCTATAGCGCACCTTTCAGCACTGAAAATTTCGGGGATTCCTCCATGGTTATTGTCGCATCAGGCTTTATAGATACACTCAAAAGTAACCCTGGAGATACCACGCCCACAAGTGTACCCAAATTTGCGCTGTTTGCAGCATTTCCCAGCGGTGGGCCATTGTATAAGTTGCCGGTGCTGTCCGATCTTAGCATAGTAGCACAGCAATCCATCAACTATTCGATTTATCCCAATCCGGCAACAAATGTATTTTTTATCCAAACCGAAACGGGCAGTGCCATTGAGCGGGTAGCTGTTTTAGATATGGGAGGAAAGGCGATACAATTCACCAAACCAAAATCAACAGGAGCAGGTCTTTATAAAATATCTATGGAGGCTTTACCTCCCGGGCTGTATCTCCTGAAAATAACTGATGTCACCGGTGCAGTTTCAGTAGAACAAATTGCGATAAGGCGCTGATTTGCCCAAGGAAAATTTTACCTTCAGGCCCTGAATTATCAGGGCCTTTTTTATGAAATACATTCTGCCATTTTTGTTGCTGGGGCATCTGGCCTACAGCCAGGGCAATCTGCGATATGAGCAAAACCAAACCCTCACCTACGATGAGATTATAGAAGCTTATAGCGAACTTGATGAGGAGTACACCAATGCAATTCTTATCGAATATGGACCTACAGATTGTGGCCGCAATCTTCACGTATTCTACCTTTCTTCATCGCCCATTATTGATCAAAGGGATCTTGGTCGCCTGAAGAATGAAAACGCTGTAATATTAGTCAACAACGGCATTCACCCGGGTGAAAGCTGCGGTATTGATGCCTCGATAGAGTTCAGTCGCCAGAAGCTGAAAAATGGTGTGGAACCCGGAGTCTTGCTGGCGATCATACCGGTATACAACATAGGCGGAGCGTTGAACAGGGGGGACTTTTCACGGGCCAACCAGCAGGGACCTGAGGAACACGGTTTCAGGGGCAACGCCCGAAATCTTGACCTCAACCGCGACTTTATCAAAGCAGATGCTTTAAACACCCTGAGCTTTTATGCCATTTTTCAATTCCTGAAACCCCACATTTTTGTGGATACGCACACCTCAAACGGTGCGGATTATCAGTACACCATGACTCTTATCAGCACTCATAAGGATAAGTTGAACTCAAAGCTGGAAAGCCTCCTCACTGAAGAGATAGAGCCTTACCTGTACCGTAATATGGCTGCTTCAGGCTGGGAGATGACGCCTTACGTAAATGTATTTGGCGGCACTCCTGACAAGGGGTTTGCCTCGTTTTTGGAAACGCCACGCTATGCAAGCGGCTACACCACCCTCTTCAACACCATTGGATTTATTACCGAGGCTCATATGCTGAAGCCTTACCCCGACAGGGTGAAAAGTACATTACAGTTTTTAAACCACATTACGGCCTATACCTCCCAAAATTCAGACAAGGTTAAAATGGCCAGGCAGGTTGCCAAACAGCTGGATGAAACCCAGACCTCCTTTGCTATAAACTGGGAGCTCGACAGCAGTTCGGTTGAGCAGCGTCAGTTTCTGGGTTACGATTACAGCTATACACCGTCAGGTATTGGTGATTATGAGCGGTTGCAATACCATTCTTCTAAGCCTGTGACCTATGACATACCCTACTACGCTGATTATAGAGTGACGGAAGAAGCAACTGTGCCCCGTTATTATGTGGTGCCACAGGCGTGGCGTGAGGTTTTGCTGAGGTTGCAATACAACGGTGTGGAAACGAAGATCCTGCCACGTGATACGGTGATCTCCGGAATGGAATATCGTATTACATCTGCTGATTTCCTCTCCCGGCCTTATGAGGGGCATTTTTTTATTAAAGATCTCGAAGTTTCAAAGGCTCGGGCAGAGCGGCAGTTTTTTGCGGGGGATGTGCTAATCCCCATGGACCAGGGGAATCAGCGGTTTATTACAGCGGTACTCGAACCTATGGCCGCAGACAGCTATCTGCGTTGGAATTTCTTTGATGCCATTTTCCAGCAAAAGGAGCATTTTTCTGCCTATGTTTTTGAAGATACGGCTGAAAAGCTTCTGAAGGAAAACCCCCAGCTCAGGGAAGAGCTGCAACAATGGCTGAAGGCGAATCCCGAACAGGCAAAAAATCGGTACGCGGTGCTCGGCTTCATTTACAAAAACAGCGCCTACTACGAAAAGGAACATATGCGCTACCCGGTGATGAGGGTGGAGTGAGGAAGGTAGTATTGAGTAGTTAGTATGAGTATTTAGACCTGGAAACCAGTTAACCAATTCTTTTCCAGGCTTCGATACATTTCTTTTCCGCAAAGCTCCAAAGAAACACTCAGCCTGACAGGGGCTAGTATTGAGTAGATAGTATGTAGACCCGGCACCAATTAACCAATCCTCTAATTAACCCCTCCACAAACAACAAACCCCAAACCTTCTTCTAACTACTCTCTACTCAATACTAACTACTCGATCTCAGATCCCTTCCCACATCGAGGCCCACTTCACATCACTGGGGGTAATGCTCAAAACGGGGATTTCGGAATGGTAGATAACCGCTTGTACATCAGTCCCTAAGAAATAGTCGGTAAGGTCTCTCTCGCGGTCGTCTTCGGTAATAATGATGAGGTCGCCATCATTTTCATAGGCGTAGTTGAGGGTGTGGCGTACGACTCCCTTCCCTTCCGTGGGGTGGAGGATCTCTGAGGAGCACTCGATACCATGCTCATTTATGAAGGTGGTAACCTGCTTGTGGTGGGCCCGAATCATTCGGGTATCATCTTCATTATAGGAAACGGATACCACCTGAATGGTGGCCCCGAAGAGGCGGGCGTAGTGCAGGGCAGGTCCCACTTTTTCCTTTGATCTGCGATCAAGTACCAGCGGGAAAATGATTTTCTTGATCTTATTGATATTCCGGACCCCCTTAATGGTGATTACCGGCACTTTTACCATTACCGCAGTGCGGTAGGCATTGCTGCCAATAAAGCGTTTGCGGAGGTTGGTAGGCTTTCCATTGGTCCCCATTATCACGAGTTCGGCACCGATTGATTCCACCGCGTTGTTTATTTCCTCGTAAACAACCCCTTTTGCCACCATCGTACGGATCTGAACACCTGATTGCTCCCTGTATTTCACGGCATATTCTTCCAGCTGGGCTTTTACCTGCACCTCCAGATCGCTCGGATCCTCATCTTTCTGCATATCGAGCATCTTACGGACATGGCTGTCCTCATCAATAACAGTCAGAAGGGTTATATCTGCGTTCATTGCTTTTGCAAAAACGATTGCCTGGTCAAGGGCCAGAATTGATTGCTCCGAAAAGCCCATCGGTACAAGGATCATAGGATTGGTATCAGCCATTTTTCACTTTATTTGCCACAAATGTAAAATTTACATCCATAAGTTCAGGGAGAATGAGTAGTTCAGAATTGATCTTGAATGATGATGGCAGTATCTATCATCTGGGGTTGAAGCACCATGAGGTGTCGAATATAATTATCACTGTGGGTGATCAGGAAAGGGTGCCGCTGGTAAGCCGCCATTTTGATACCCTGGACGTGGAAAGGGCCAGGCGCGAATTTGTAACCCATACCGGCCGGCTGGGAAAACAACGGTTGACAGTTATCTCCACAGGTATAGGCACCGATAACATCGACATAGTTTTTAATGAACTGCATTGCCTGGCTAAAATGCAGGAAAAGGAAACCGGGGAAAAGCGGAAGTATGAATTTATTCGCCTCGGCACCAGTGGAGCCGTGAGGCCA
>CAZNMG010000061.1:0-3426 GCA_964574075.1 uncultured Owenweeksia sp. | reverse complement strand
ACCGCAGGAGAGGTGTGATGGAAGGAATGGGCGACCGTTCCGGCTCCAAGGTTATCAAGGCCAAAGTGCCTTTGTCAGAGATGTTTGGTTACGTAACAGCCCTGCGGACTATGTCATCAGGCCGCGCTACCTCCACCATGGAATTCTCACACTTTGCGGAAGCTCCCAGAAACGTTTCCGATGAGGTAATTGCTAAAGTTAAAGGAAAACAACCCGCATAAGTTTTTAGACGAAGATGAGCCAGAAGATCAGGATCAAACTAAAATCATACGATTATAACCTGGTGGATAAGTCTGCCGAGAAGATCGTAAAAACCGTGAAGAGCACCGGTGCTATAATAAACGGCCCTATTCCCTTGCCTACAAACAAGCGGATTTATACCGTGCTGCGCTCACCTCACGTAAATAAGAAGTCGAGAGAACAATTTGAGTTGTCTTCCTACAAGAGGCTGCTTGACATTTACTCTTCGTCTTCAAAGACCATTGATGCACTTATGAAGCTTGAACTCCCCAGCGGAGTTGAGGTAGAGATCAAAGTGTGATAGAAGAAATAATAACTTTTTAAATAAAGTCAAATGCCTGGATTGATCGGTAAAAAGATCGGGATGACAAGCCTCTTTGATGAAAACGGTAAGAATTTGCCCTGTACCGTCATCGAAGCTGGTCCCTGTGTGGTTTCTCAAATAAAAACCACCGAAACTGACGGATACGAAGCCATACAAATTGCTTTTGGGGACAGACGCGAAAAGAACGTTTCCAAGCAACAAATCGGCCACCTCAAAAAGGCCGGTACTACCCCCAAACATCGTGTTGTTGAAATCGACAGCCTTAAGCAGGAAGTAAAACTTGGCGATGAGATCGCTGTGGATATTTTCATTGAAGGAGAATTTGTTGACGTGACCGGCACATCCAAAGGAAAAGGTTTCCAGGGTGTGGTAAAGCGCCACAATTTTGGTGGTGTAGGACAAGCCACGCATGGACAGCACAACCGCCTCAGAGCTCCCGGTTCTATCGGTGCAGGTTCTGATCCCTCCCGCGTATTTAAGGGAATGAAAATGGGTGGCCGCATGGGTGGTGCCAAAACCATGATCGAAAACCTTAAGATCATTAAGGTTGATAAAGAGAAAAATATATTGGTAGTAAAGGGTTCAGTACCCGGAGCTAAAAATTCATACGTACTAATTACGAAATGATGGAATTAGCAGTATTAAATAAAGAAGGTAAGGAAACAGGCCGTAAGGTAAAGCTCAACGCAGATCTGTTTGCAGTAGAGCCCAATCACCACGCCATTTATCTTGACGTGAAGCAGTACCTGGCCAATCAACGCCAGGGTACCCACAAATCAAAGGAGCGTGCTGAGATTTCCCGCACTACCAAGAAGTTTTTCCGCCAAAAAGGTACCGGTAATGCCCGCGTAGGGTCATTGAAATCTCCGGTACAACGTGGTGGTGGTACAGCTTTCGGCCCACGTCCCCGCGACTACAGCTTTAAGCTCAACAAAAAAACCAAATTGGTGGCCCGTATTTCGGCACTTAGTTTAAAGGCTACCGACAAGAATATCCAGGTGATGGAGAACTTCAATTTTGATTCTCCCCGGACTAAGGATTTTATTGATATGGTAAAGGCATTGGGCCTCGAGGGAAAAAAGTCTTTGATAGTACTTGGAGAGTCTAATAAAAATGTATATTTGTCGTCCCGAAATTTTAAGGGGTCTGACGTTGTAACCGCTTCAGAATTAAACACTTACAGCGTAATGAAAGCGCAAAATGTGGTTTTGACTGAAGATTCGTTAGAAAAATTAGAAAACCTTTTAAGTAAATAGCGATGGGTATCTTGATAAGACCTGTAATTACAGAAAAAGCCACCGCAGACAGCGAGGATAATAATCGCTTTGCTTTTGTGGTGAAAAGAGATTCGAATAAGATCGAGATCAAGAATGCCATTGAGGAGCTTTATGGTGTACACATCGAAGGTATCCGTACTATGGTAGTGCGTGGTAAAAAGAAGAGCCGCTTCACCAAGAATGGTGTGATTAGCGGAAACACTGGTACTTATAAAAAGGCCATTGTGGAAGTGAGGAGCGGAGAAACCATAGATCTCTATAGCAATATTTAAGACCAATGGGAGTAAGAAAATTAAAACCGGTTACACCCGGCCAGCGCTTTAGAATTGTCAACGACAATACTACCATCACTGCTGCCAAACCTGAGAAGGCCCTTGTAAAAGGAAAGAGCAAGAGCGGAGGTAGGAACAATACCGGTAAGATGACTATGCGCTACATCGGTGGCGGACATAAGCAGAAGTACCGCGTTATCGATTTTAAACGCGATAAGGATGGAATACCTGCCACAGTTAAGTCGGTAGAGTATGATCCTAACCGTACAGCTCGTATTGCCCTGCTGGTGTATGCCGATGGTGATAAGAGATACATGATTGCGCCCAACGGTCTTCAGGAAGGTCAGCAGGTGGTAAGCGGAAAAGATGCCGCCCCCGAAATTGGCAATGCCCTTTACCTATCTGATATTCCATTGGGTACAGTGATCAGCAATATTGAAATGCGCCCCGGCCAGGGAGCGGTAATTGCACGCAGTGCAGGATCCTTTGCCCAACTGGCAGCACGTGACGGCAAGTATGCCATCATAAAGTTGCCCAGTGGCGAAACCCGCATGATTCTTACTACCTGCAAGGCTACCATAGGTGCTGTGAGCAACGGTGACAATGCCCAGGAGATAAGCGGTAAAGCCGGTCGTAAAAGATGGTTGGGCCGCAGGCCAAGAGTACGTGGTGTAGCGATGAACCCTGTGGATCACCCAATGGGTGGTGGTGAAGGAAGGGCTTCAGGGGGTCACCCACGGTCGCGCAACAGTATTCCGGCTAAGGGTTACAAAACCCGTACGCCCAAGAAGGAGTCCAACAAGTATATCGTAGAACGCAGGAAAAAATAATTATGTCCAGATCGCTCAAAAAAGGCCCGTTCATACATTATAAGCTCGACCGCAAGGTGAGCCAGAATATTGAGGGCAATAAAAAGTCGGTAATAAAGACTTACTCCAGGGCTTCTATGATAGCACCGGAATTTGTAGGTCAGACAATAGCAGTACACAATGGCCGGACGTTCGTGCCGGTATTTGTAACTGAAAACATGGTAGGTCATAAATTAGGTGAGTTTGCTCCTACACGTACCTACCGTGGGCATGGAGGAAATAAGAAAGATAAAGGGAAACGCTAATTAGTTTAAAGTTTAAAGTACAAGGTTGTAAAGAACTGCAACGTGAAACCTTAAACATTAAACCTTACAACTTTTAAGATGGGTGCCAGAAAAAGAGAAAGAGCAGAAGCAATAAAAGAAGCCCGTAAAAACGTGGCTATCGCAAAGCTCAACAATTGTCCTACTTCGCCTCGCAAAATGAGGTTGGTAGCCGATATG
>CAZNMG010000060.1:0-7906 GCA_964574075.1 uncultured Owenweeksia sp. | reverse complement strand
CTCAAGGTTCGAAAACCAATCCTGGTGCAGTTCAAGCTCCTTTTCCCGTGCCTCTTCCTCACGCTCTGCAAATGTTATTACCTTAAAGGATGTATCATTTTTGGCTATCGCCTCCTCCTGATCGTGCATTCCCTCTTCGATGCGGCTCAAAACCCTTTGCTTCAGGTATTTCCTCCACCGGTCTTTCAGTTCTACTTCAGATTTGGCATAATCCAGTTTCGCCTCATCGGTTTCAAAGCTTTCATCTGCTGTGTAATCAAACGGTTCGTGGAGAATATCTGTAAAATACTTACGAGCCTCCGCAAAGCGCAGGTTATATTTAGTGTGTGCTTCTTCAAAAAACAAAAGTTCCGAACTCTTTATTTCATTGTCAATCTCAGTACGGTATTGCTCGAGCTGGGCGATATCAGAAGCCATGAAAAACCTCTTGCTGTAGTCGAGGCTTTCAATAAAGTGGGTGTAAACCTTGGCGGAAAATTCGTCATTTACCTCCTGCGGAGAAAAATGCGATGAATTGAGAACATTGTAAACAAGGTTAAGAATAACCTTGTCTTTTTTGGTGGCCTCATCCTGCGGGGCATAAAAACCCACAGCTACAGCCAGAGTCACACCAAGTAAAAGGTACTTGAATCTATTTATCATTTCTATACTTTTCATTATCATTTCCGAAAAATCTCAAAAGTAAGGCTCTTTAAGAGGGTACTGTTTTCTTTTGGATATTTGAGGCAATTTTCAAGCCAACAAATATCAGACTAACACCGCTCAAGGTCAGCCGGGTTTCTTAATTCAAAAATAAATATGTTAAAATTTTTGCTCTTCCTGTTGGGCCTACCTTTAATTTCCTTTTCACAAAATCAGTACACCCTTAGCGGCTATGTGAGGGATGCTTCAAATGGCGAAGAGCTTATCGGAGTAAATATCGTTATTCCTGCAATAAATGCCGGCACATCAACCAATGTTTATGGCTACTACTCCCTGAGCATTCCGGAAGGTAGTTACCAGGTAGAGTTTCAATATATTGGCTATCAAACCCTTATCCGTGAAATAGAGCTGAGGGAAAATATTACCCTTACCCTTGAGCTACCCCCTTCAACAACCGAACTACAGGAAGTGGAAGTGAACTCTGAACGCCTCGATAAAAACGTAACAAGCGTGGAGATGAGTGTCGCAAGGCTTGACGCAAGGGAAATTCAGAAAATTCCGCAGTTGCTGGGCGAAACCGATATCATCCGAACCCTAACCCTGCTCCCCGGTATTACCACAGTGGGCGAAGGAGCCAACGGTTTTAATGTACGTGGCGGTGCGGCTGATCAAAATCTTATTTTACTCGATGAAGCCCCGGTATATAATTCTTCGCACCTCTTCGGCTTTTTTTCCATTTTTAATGCGGATGCCGTAAAAGACGTAAAACTCTATAAGGGAGGCATACCTGCGCAATATGGCGGCAGGCTCAGCTCTGTTGTTGATGTCCGCCAGAAGGAAGGCAACAGCAAGAATTTTGGTTTCAATGGTGGTATAGGTCTCCTCTCCAGCCGGTTATTGTTGGAAGGCCCCATTGTAAAAGATAAAATGTCATTTATGGTGGCCGGCCGAAGGTCCTATGCCGATATTTTTACCAGCCTGAGTAGCGACCCTGACATAAGTTCAGCCATTCTTTACTTTTATGATCTCAATGCCAAGATCAATTATCGTCTTAGTGAAAAGGACCGGCTATACCTCTCGGGTTATTTTGGCCGTGATGTTTTCGGGCTTCAGAACCTGTTTGGCTTCGACTGGGGGAATGCCACCACCAGCCTGCGATGGAACCACTTGTTCAGCGAAAAGCTCTTCTCCAATTTCACAGCCGTGTACAGCGACTACCAGTACACCATCGGCACCAACAATGAGGATAATGAAAACAGTGAGGAGCAACTGGACTTTCAGTTAAAATCACGAATAAGGGATTACCACCTGAAAGGAGCCTTCAACTATTACCTGAACGAAAAAAACCAGCTCGACTTTGGCTTTGAGGCCATTTATTATGAATTTGATCCCGGCCGCTTTACGGGTTTCGCCAATATAACACTGGCCCGGGAGTACGCGGTGGAGCCCTCAGTTTATATCAGCCATGAATTGAACCTCAACCAGAGGCTCAAAATACAGTACGGTTTAAGATACTCCTCTTTTTACAACATTGGCGAGCAGACCGTTCTTTCCTATGCAGATCCTGCCTATCCTGAAAAGGACGAAGTAGTGGACAGCACCCATTATGGACCGGGCCAAATAATTGCCGGATACAACGGACTGTCAGGTTTAGAACCACGACTTTCAGTAAACTATCTGCTCGATGAAGCCCGGAGTATTAAAGCAAGCTATAACCGCACCCGCCAATACATCCACCTTATTTCAAATACCACCTCCCCTACACCCGTTGACCTTTATCGACCTGCAGGCAGATACCTGGAACCCGCCACTGTAAACCAGTATGCCGTGGGCTATTTTCAAAATCTTAGAGACGACCTCTACGAAGCTTCTATCGAGATTTACTATAAGGATTTTGCAAACCTGGTGGATTACCGTTCCGGAGCCCAGCTTATCTTCAATGAGTTTATTGAAACCGAAGTGCTCACGGGCAAGGGCCGTGCCTATGGTCTGGAGGTGTTACTGCGAAAGCGCAGAGGAAAACTCACCGGCTGGTTCAGCTACACCCTGTCAAGGGCCGAACAAAAAGTTTCGAGCCCAAATCCAAGGGATGCAGTAAGCAATGGAGACTGGTATGCTTCCAACCATAACAAGCTTCACGATGCCTCCCTTGTACTTAATTATCAGCTTACCAAAAAGTGGGATGTAAGTACTACATTGGTTTTCCAGAGTGGAAGGCCCATAACACTGCCGGTAGGCCGGGGGCAAATAGAAGATATCGTTTTCCCTATTTATACCGAGCGCAACAACGGAAATATTCCGGCTTACCACCGCATGGATCTTTCGGCCAATTTCACTCCAGAACGCAATCCTGAGAAGCGGTTTTACTCCAGCTGGAACTTTGGTATTTATAATGTTTACGGCCGTAGAAATGCTTATTCCATTTATTTTGAAAACGTCCCAGCCGATGAGCAAGGGGCGGAGATCAATTCCTTAAGCACCCGGGCCATGCGCCTTTCCATCTTTGGAACGCTTGTGCCTTTTGCCACCTGGAATTTTAATTTTTGATGATGCTAATGAAAAATATACTGTTTGTTTGCGGCTTTATTCTGGTCTTTTTTACCTCCGGCTGCCAGGATGTGATTGAAATTGAAGTGCCTGAAAGCCAGCCTCTGCTGGTGATTGATGGATTGGTTACCGATGTCGAAGGAAGCTGGATAGAATTGAGTACATCGGCCCCATATTTTGATGAGGGCATTACACCCAGGATAAACCAGGCCAGCATTTATCTTTATGAGAACGACATCCTCGTGGCCGAATTCGCTCAGGTTGACAGCACGCGGGGAAGATATTTCTCGTCTTACAAAGGTTCCGTGGGGAACAGCTATTTTGTTGAAATTGATATCCCGGAGGATGAGCCCAATTTCAGGCAGAGTACCTGGCGCACTACACCTACGGAAATGAAACGGGTTTTGAACGTTGATTCGGCTAACTATCGTTTGCTAAACCGCAGAACCAATCCCCAGGCTTTTGAGGAAGGCGTATATGCCCTGGCTTATTTTCGTGAACCAAAGGGTGAAGGCGACACATATCGGGTAAAACGGTGGCTGAATGATTCGGCATTCAGTAGTGACCTTTTTCTGATTGAGGATCTGGGGTTTGACGGGCTCTATTTCGGACAACCTCCCATTGGCGGCTTTGCGGTTTATGGCCCGCTGGCAACGGGCGACAGTCTGTCCTTCGAGATCAGTTCCCTCTCCCGCGATCACTACGATTATCTCTCCTTGCTTCTTCAGCAAGTATTTCAGGTGGGGAGCACCTTTGACCCACCACCCGCCCCCCTATACGGCAATGTTTATAACAAAGACGATAAAGATCAGCTGGGGTTTGGGTATTTTGGAGCTTCTGCGCTCGAGGAAGCCACGGTTTACTATCCTTAATAAGAACCCTACTTTTGCGCAAAACTATTTTTGATGGAGGATTTTAATCCGGGACATTGGGCCCGCAACTGGTTTCTTGAAATGGGAGCATCTGTAGAAACGGCTGCTTATCTCACTCTCACCGTGGATATTTTGATTCTCCTTTTTGTTAGTCTTCTTGCCGATTTCCTGGCGCGAAGGATTATTCTCCGTTTTGTAAAATCATATGTACAGCGCTCGCAGAATACCTATGATGATGTTTTCCTCGAGAAAAAGGTTTTTCAGTCACTGGCGCATCTTGTTCCTGCTGCTATACTTTGGTATGCACTTCCGTGGGTGCTGGAGGGGGTGAATTTTTCTATTGAATGGTTTCAGGAACTGCTTACCATCTACATGATATTAATGGTGGTGCTGGTAGTAAGTCGTTTTTTGCGGGCCATGGAATACATAGGCCTACAATCGGCAAGGTTTGAGGGGAAGCCCATTGGGAGCTATATTCAGGTTTTCATAATTATCAGCTACATAGTGGGTGGGGTCCTCATCCTGTCGATGATCGTGGGGAAATCACCTCTAACCATCCTCACCGCTTTTGGGGCCGCCACGGCCATCGTACTTTTAATATTTAAGGATACCATATTGGGATTGGTAGCCAGTATCCAGATTTCGGGCAATGATATGGTTCGCCTGGGCGACTGGGTAAGCATGGATAAATATGGGGCCGATGGCGATGTAATTGAGATTAACCTTACCACCGTAAAGGTGAGAAACTGGGACAAAACGATCACCACTGTGCCCACCTATGCCTTCATTGCCGATTCGTTTAAAAACTGGCGTGGTATGCAGTCGATGGGGGTGCGAAGGATAAAAAGGTCGCTGAACATCGATATTAGCTCTATCACATTTGTGACACCTGAAATGAAAAGCAGGTTTGAAAAATACGGCCGGGTGAGTAAATATGTGAATGAGCGCCAGGCCGAAATAGACCAATTCAACAAGGAAAGTGGGGCCGACAAAACTGAGTTGATCAATGGTCGTCATATGACCAATATTGGAGTATTCAGAAGATATGCGCTTAATTACCTGTTGGAGCATCCAAAGATAAACCAGCGAGAAACGATAATGGTAAGGCAGTTACAGCCTACCGAAACAGGAATTCCTCTTGAGGTTTATTGCTTTAGCAATGATATTGCCTGGGTAAATTATGAAAATATCCAGTCCGACATTTTTGACCACCTACTGGCGGCAGCACCCCGGTTTGGTTTACAGATTTTTCAGAATCCCTCGGGTAGTGATTTCAGATATCTCAATCAGAGAGAGGCCGAAGTGAGCGACCCTTCCAACGGACGGGAAGCCAGAGAATAGCCACTCCTGTTATGAGGATGTAAAACGGGTAAATCAAAGTGGCCGGCAAAAAAGATTTTAAGAGAGTCTCCTGCCCGGTTTGGCGCGCAAACTCCTTCAGGATAAAAAAATCAGCTGTAGCTTTCAAAATCATTACCACCCCCCAGCTAATTAAAGCTGTGGAATTGATGAGGGCAAGCAGGAGCAACAGCACCTGACATAAAGAAAGTGCGGCTACCAAAAGAGACAGAGCCTGCGCCTCCAACACCTCGTAGGATGTAGCTTTTCCGCCCCACCTAGCCCTTTGCTCCACCAGCTGCCGAAAACCTGCAGGAGCATCTGTTTGTACCATAGCTGCGCTTGAGAGACTTATTGCCGTAGAGGCTTTCCTGCTTTGTTGGATCAAAAAAACGTCATCTCCGCTGGCCCGCTTTTCACCGGCATTTATATTTTGGTAAATACTTTTACGATAAACGAGATTGGCCGCGCTTCCCATTATTGGTTTTTTCAAAATTGCCATTCCCCCTCCTACTGCTTGTAAGGCCATAAAATCAAGAGCCGCAAATTTTGACCAGAATTTCCAGGAAGGTACCATCTTGACGGGCCCCAGCAATATGTCTGCTCGGGCGTGTTCCATTTCACCCATCAAGCTACTAAGCCATTGAGGACCTACTTTGCAATCAGCATCTGTTTGTACAATTATTTCTGCACTTGCGGTTTCAATACCCGCTCTTAAGGCAGCTTTTTTTCCGCTCTTGCCCGCTGGCAGCTGTAGTAGTTTTATTTGTGAGGAAGAGTTCCGGCAATAGTCTGTCACAACTGCTCCTCCATTATCCTCAGAATGATCATCCACAAGGATTATATCCCAAAGGTGAGCAGGATAATCCTGGGCCTCCATATCTTTCAGAAGAGCCGGCAGTTGGGCCAGTTCATTCCTGAAAGGGATCACCACCGAAATTTTCAAAGTAGCAGGCTTTGGTCGTAAAGTGTTTGAAAAAGACCGGAGCGCCCGTTGAAGCCTCAAAATTATAAAAAAGTATAAAAGGGCCAAGGCGGTGGAAAACGCACTGAAAACTATCACTGACGGTAATTAAGTGCCTAAATTATTATATTATTTTGGCCCTATGGTGCAAAATGAAAAAATCATCATGGGAATCGACCCTGGGACCAACATCCTGGGATACGGAATCATCAAGGTATCAGGCTCAAAGATTGAAACACTTGCACTGGGGGTGATCATGCTTACCAAGCTTACGACCCACACCGATAAGTTGAAAGCGATTTTTGAGAAGACCTTACGGCTTGTAGAAAACTATCACCCTGATGAAATGGCGGTGGAAGCTCCATTCTTCGGAAAAAATGTGCAGTCTATGCTCAAGTTAGGACGGGCACAGGGAGTGGTTATGGCGGCTGCCCTCTCGCGCAGCATTCCCATAGTAGAGTACTCACCAAGAAAGATCAAGCAATCAGTCACAGGTAATGGCAATGCATCCAAGGAACAGGTTGCTGCCATGCTTGAAACCACCCTCAAAACCAATATTACTGTAAAATACATGGATGCCACAGATGGATTGGCTGTGGCACTTTGCCATCACTACCAGGCAGGTGCGATGGGGGGAACATTAAAAGGGAATAAAAGCTGGGCACAGTTCCTCAAAGCCAATCCTGACAGGCTGGGATAAGAAACTACAGCCGTGCGCGAATTTTTTGCGCCACCTCCTGGTACTGTTCTTCCGTAAACTTCTTTTTGGGCTGACTGAAGTCGATGTCATGGACGGCATTAATAGGCACCAGGTGTATATGGGCATGAGGAACCTCAAGCCCAATCACAGCTACTCCTACACGCTCGCAGGGAATTGCCTTGCCGATGGCATGAGCCACCTTTTTGGCAAAACTCCATAAGCCTTCATACTCAGCGTCACTGATGTCAAAGATGTAGTTCGTTTCCTTTTTCGGAATCACAAGGGTGTGACCTTCATGCAGGGGATGAATATCAAGAAAAGCCAGGTAATCGCGATCCTCCGCTATTTTATAGCTGGGAATATCCCCAGATACTATTTTGCTGAAGATACCCGCCATCAATCCAAACTTATATCCATGATCTCAAAGGTCATAACCCCGGAAGGCACCTGGATTTCGGCTTTATCGCCAACCTTCTTGCCTATAAGGCCTTTTCCTATCGGGGAGTTAATGGATATTTTGCCATTTTTCAGATCAGCCTCTGACTCCGAAACAAGTTTATATTTCATTTCGGCCCCGGTGGCCGTGTTACGTATCTTCACACTCGACAGTACCATTACCTTTGAAGTGTCCACTTTAGAGGAATCGAGCAGGCGTGCGTTTGAAAGAACCTCCTCCATTTTACTGATCTTCATTTCCAACAGGCCCTGGGCTTCCTTGGCAGCATCATATTCTGAATTCTCGTAAATTTCACCATTATCGCGTGTTTCACCATTCTGCGTTGATATGCGGGGGCGATCCACATTTTTCTTGTGCTCGTGTTATTCCTTAAGCTTTTGAAAGCC
>CAZNMG010000059.1:0-4224 GCA_964574075.1 uncultured Owenweeksia sp. | reverse complement strand
CATTGTTGGAAGCCATGCCGGAAGTAAAGGATCAGCCCGTTTATGAAGCTGTAACCGGGGTTTATCGTAATGGTGAAACTTTACAGGCGCTGGAGTACCCGGTAGTACTAAATAGGCACGGCCAGTACGAAACCATCTACTTCAATTTCGTTTATGAGCCTATGCGCGATGTGGATGGGAGGGTGAATGGTATAATGGCGGTGGCGCTGGATGTCTCCCCTCAGGTAAAGGCTCGACAACTTCTTGAAGAGCGTGAACAATACTTCCGGAATATGGCCAATGATGTTCCCGTGATGATCTGGATGATGGATTCAAAAGGAAATCGTACCTACCTTAATAAACAATGGCTGGAGTATACCGGACAGACCCTGGAGGAAGGACTGGGAACTGGCTGGCTACAGGCCATGCATCCTGAGGACCGGCCCCAGGCACAACAAAAGTTTACAGCGGCCATTGAGGACGCCTCCTATTTTGAAGTGATGTACCGGCTGAGAACCAGTTCAGGTGATTACCAATGGCATATGGATGCAGGTATGCCACGTTATCACCACAGTGGAAAAATAGAAGGCTTTACCGGAGCTGTAGTAAACATCCATGAGAGAAAGCTGGCCGAAGACGCCCTTAAGCAGAGTGAAAATGAACTACGCTCGGCTATTTCTGCTACAAATCTTGGAACCTGGGTTTATTACCCCGCAACTGGAAAATTTATATGGTCAGAACGATCCAGGGAACTCTTTGGTCTCTCACCTGAAGCTCCTGTAGACCTGGAAGTTTTCCTCGATAATTTGCATCCGGATGACCGGGAAAGATCACACCAGGCGATCCGGAATGCTGTGGATCCCGACCTTCGCACCCCATACAATATTGAATTCCGGACTATTGGGAAAAATGACGGAAAACAGCGCTGGATAAAGGCTTCGGGCCAGCTGCACTTTAACGGAAGCCGTATGGCCGACTTTTTTATAGGCACTCTCCTGGACATAACGGAACACAAGGCACTGGAAAAGCAAAAAGATGATTTCCTAACCATCGCATCCCATGAGCTTAAAACACCGGTTACGAGTATTAAGGGCTACATCCAGATGATTGCCGAGGAATTTGAACAAAAAAAGGAATATGAATCGGTAAACCTGCTCCACATTGCAGACCGTCAGGTGAATAAGTTAATTTCGCTGATTAATGATCTGCTGGATGCCAGCAAAATAGAAGCGGGGGAACTTCAGTTCAATAAAGCGGAATTTGATTTTGATGAACTGCTCAAAGAAGTGATTCGTTCTATGCAACTTGTTGCTCCGGGTCATAAAATTGTTCTTTCAGGAATTACAGGCAAGCGCATGTATGGCGATAAAAATCGTATTGAACAGGTAATGGTAAACCTCATTTCCAATGCTGTGAAGTTTTCTCCAGGGAAGGAAGAAATTCATGTATCTGCAGGAGTTCATTCCGACAGGGTCACTTTCAGTGTGAAGGATTTTGGAGTAGGAATACCTGCTGAAAACCTCCATAGAATTTTTGATCGCTTTTACAGAGATGGCCATACCAACCAGTGGAGCACTGGCCTTGGGTTGGGCCTTTTTATATCATATAATATTATTAAAAGACATAACGGAACAGTTCATGTGGAAAGTGAACCAGACAAGGGTTCTGTTTTTCATGTTTCATTACCCATTACAACTGACAAATTACAATGAGCAAAACGATTTTGATTTGTGAAGATGATAAAGACATAGTGGACATGACCACGCTTTATCTTAAGAGAAATGGCCACAGCGTAAGGTCCGTCAGCAACTGTGAAGCTATCTGGGATTCCATCGAAGAGGAAAAACCAGATCTCATTCTGATGGATCTGTCGATACCCAAGATGGGAGGTGCCGAAGCCACCCAGCTTTTAAAAGGCTCAGAAGCCACCAGCGACATAAAGGTGTACCTTATTTCGGCTTTTCCGGGTATCCCTGTCATCGCCAAGCACATTGGTGCAGATGGTTACCTTTCAAAACCTTTTGATATCAATGATCTAAAAGAAATTGTTGCCTCTGAATAGCGATCCGGTTACACAAATTGAAGCCACCTGGATTTTCCCGGTTTTGGCATAGCTTCATGTGCCCGTCTATTGCTTCATAATTTTCATCCCTCCAGTTTTCCATGATTCCGTCTCAACCTCCAGGAAATAGATGCCTGCCGGCCCGTCCATTGCCAGAGCTATGTTATCGGAAGATGAAAACTCACGGATTGCCAATATCTTTCCCAGTTTATCACGGAGAGTGACCTTTACCTGCCGATACTGTTGCTCCAGTTCAATTTGCAGTTCGTCAGCAGCAGGGTTCGGATATACCGCCACTTGTGGCTCCACCGGCTGGTTCGCCAAACCCAGTACGCACTCCCCTTCACCCGCCAATACCTGCTGGTTTGCCATCGGGTTATACCCAAAGGACTCTACATACAAGGTGTCACCGGAGGCAGCCGTATCGCTAAACCTAAGCCTGAGCCATCCATAATGATAAATTCCAGGACCTGTTTCAATCCTGTAACCAGCATAGCGGCTTTCATTAGTATTCCAGCCGGATGTGGATGCCAGTAAATGGCTACCCGCTGATTCCCAATTCCCGGCATTAATGCTATCCCCACACTGGTAAGCCAAAGCCAGGTAAGTGCTTATGAAGTTGCTGCTAAAGCTCACCTCCTCAGGATTGGCGGGGGCTATCAAAATCTTATAGGAATAAAAGCTCTGTACAGATGAATCCCGCCCAAAGTAAATGTCCGTGTGCTGATCGTTGTTGAAATCCAGAGGTATGGAATCGCCACCAGCAAAGGCGGCATTGACAGTGGTAACCGAAACCTGGGCACCCAAAGAAGACATACTGATAATACTGATGATCAGGGAGCCAAGTAGTGATCGCTTCATGGGTATGACTTTAACATGGTGAAAAAAGGCCTTTAGCCCTTAACCCCCGCGTAAACCAATAGTTGAATCGGCTTCAAAAAAATTGACTTTAAAACCAGCTAACTACCCATCCTGCAAAAAGAACAAAGGCATATACTATTAAGGCTATGGTCAGCATCACGAGTAGGATCAGCGCCATCCAAATGATGGTGCCGCTTCCGCGGTGCTTGCCCTCATACAAATATTCTTCTGTAAGTCGAAGGTTGCGTTGGTTTGCCTTGTAAAAGAAGTCGAAGATCTGCCCTATTACGGGTATGGAACCTATCAGGGTATCGAGCAGCACATTGACAAACATCAGCGCGAGTAACTTACCACTTGCACCGGTGCGCATCAGAGCCATTACCAGCATCCCCTGGAGGATCATTGACACCGCGTCACCAAGCCCTGGTACCAGCCCCAGCAAAGGGTCAATACCAAATTTGAACCTGGTGCCAGGGAAAGTAAATTTGCTGTCGAGGAGATCGGCAAATTTACGGGCTCCCCTGAGCCCTCTCGGCTCCGCTCTATGGGTAGGTTGATTTTGCAGAAAAAGCGATTTTAGAGTTTATCCCCTTCAGCGAAACGAATGATGCGGTCATCCAGGGGATCGACACCTGAAGGAAAGTAAGCGACCCACTCTCCGTTTTCATCCACCAGAAATTTGTTAAAGTTCCACTGTACCTCCACATCCTTGCGTCCATTGCGCTTTTTGTCAGTAAGCCAGACGTAAACCTCATGCTTATGCTTACCGGTAACAGGGGTTTTACTCATTATAGGAAAGGAAAGGCCATAGTTTTTTTCGCAAAAAGCAGCAATCTCCTGGTCGGTACCCGGCTCCTGCCCTCCAAAGTCATTCGAGGGAAATGCTACAATGGTAAAACTCTCTCCCCCGTAAGTTTCATATAACTGCTGCAGCTGTTCGTATTGGGGTGTATAGCCACACTCGCTGGCCGTATTTACGATCAACACTCTTTTGCCTTTTAATTCGCTAAAGTTAAATTCCTCTCCGTTAAGCGTTGTCGTTGTAAAGTCATGTAAAGTTTTCATTTCTCTAATTTCATTGATAGGCTGTTCTGCAGATGCAGTTTCGTGAGTGGATGTTTGGGGAGCGGTAACACTTTGGCCACAGCTGCCCAGGGCAACCACGGCTAAACCAAGAGTAAGGATCTTCATTTTACGAGTTTGTACAAAATAACTCATAAACATGGATATGGTTGATAAAGCCGAAATATCGGCAGCGGTGAACAGTATTTTATCTTTACCCTAATTTAGCGGCCAGCTGAAAACACCTTTACTGCATATCG
>CAZNMG010000058.1:0-5447 GCA_964574075.1 uncultured Owenweeksia sp. | reverse complement strand
CTTTCTCTTATGCTTGGCGTGGCCGGTGCGTCTGCTCAGATTATTGAAGAGGATAAAACCCTTATTCTGGATGGTATCCAGGGAAATATACATTTCAGCCTTGATTCGGGCGTGGCGGTGTATTCCTTTGTGCCTAAGGATGGTTGGTACAAAATAAGAAAAGAGGTGTGGGTGAAGCCTGTGGATGTGCTGGGTGGCAAGGTGTTGAAAGGCGGAACAATTCTTCGCGATGAAAACCTGAACCCTATCGGTGAAGCAATAGGTGAGGTGGAAATTGAGGACGGGGAAGCTCTGGATGTGTACCGCGGGGATAGCGTGTTTCATGCCATTATTGAAGGATGGGTTTTTAAGACCAAGTTCAAGGAGAAAAGTGTACCAGAGGAGCGGATCACCGAAATATTGGCCATGAAAGACCGGAAGGAGCAACAAGCCGCTTTTGATGAGCTTTTTTCACTCTATCAATTTGAGCAGCGGTATTTTGATGATCTCGAAGCGCGGGTGTACCGCGAGGAAGGGCGCAGGCTGGACGTAGAAAAAGATTTCCGTGTGATTGTGCTGTTGCGGAACTCCACACCTTACGCTATCATTACCAACAAACACGACAATATCACGGCTCCCAAGATCAAGATGGAGACAGAGGACGGATCTTTCCGGACCATATACTTTATGAAGCCGCCCGCCAAGCAGCAGGAGATGATCGAGAACGACATCGTCTATACCTTCCTGGGTTTGTAAGAGGATTCATTTGGCCGGCTATACTGCCCGCACAAGGAAGTAGTTCTTCTTTCCTTTCTGAGCAATTATGTAGTGGTTGTTGATGAGATCCCTGGTAACAATTTCCTTATCCAGACTTACTTTCTCCTTATTGATGCTAAAGCCATTAGCCTGGATCATTTTCCGGGCCTCCCCCTTCGAGGGGAAAATGGCGGTGAGTTCAGCCACCATTTCAACAATGGGAATTCCGGTATTTAACATATCGCGACTGATTTCAAATTGTGGAACGCCTTCAAAGATGGCCAAAAGGGTGCGTTCATCAATTTCGCGCAGGTTTTCTTCGGTGGCCTTACCAAAAAGAATTTCAGAGGCCTTTTGTGCCTTTAGCAGTTCCTCATCCGAGTGTACCCGTGCCGTCACCTCTTCCGCCAAAGCGCGCTGTAGCTTCCGCTGATGTGGTTCCTGGCGGTGTTCTTCCAGCAGCTGGTCGATCTCAGCCCTTGTCTTAAGAGAAAATATTTTGATGTAATTCTCAGCGTCCTCATCAGCGGCATTGAGCCAAAACTGGTAAAAGGCGTAGGGACTGGTTTTCTCGGCATCGAGCCAGATATTACCTGATGCTGATTTGCCAAACTTGGTACCATCCCCTTTTTTAATGAGAGGGGTAGTAAGCGCAAAAGCCTCCCCGCCACTGATCCTGCGGATAAGCTCTGTGCCGGTTGTGATATTACCCCACTGGTCGCTGCCGCCCATCTGCAGTTTCACGCCCATCTTTTCATTGAGGTGAAGAAAGTCGTAGCCCTGCACCAATTGGTAGGTAAACTCAGTAAATGACATACCGTTTTCGAGCCGGTTCTTTACCGAGTCCTTGGCCAGCATATAGTTTATGGAGATGTGCTTCCCTACATCCCGTATAAAACCCAGGAAGGTGAAATCCTTAAACCAATCGTAATTATTGACCACCACAGCGGCATTTTCGCCACTGTCAAAATCCAGGAATTTTTCCAATTGCGCTTTCTGGGCCCTGAGGTTGTGGTTAAGGATATCCTCTGAAAGGAGGTTACGCTCCTCCGACTTTCCGGAAGGATCACCCACCATGCCTGTGGCGCCACCCACCAGGGCGTAGGGTTTGTGCCCTGCCCGCTGAAAATGTACAAGGGTCATTATCTGTACGAGGTTGCCCACCCCGAGGGAGTCGGCCGTGGGGTCAAAGCCGATATAGCCCGAAACCATTTCCTTTTGTAGCAACTCCTCAGTGCCGGGCATCATGTCGTGCAGCATCCCGCGCCAGCGCAGCTCTTCTATAAAATTGTCTTTCATCAAAATGTCAAATTCCGCTGTTGACGGGCAAAAATATAACTTCGCGCCTCCGTAAACAAAGCAATTTTGAGCGACACGATCCTTGTTACAGGCGGCACCGGAATGCTTGGTGCCCACTTGCTTTACCGCCTCACATCGGAGGGGCACGAGGTGGTGGCCACCTACCGCTCGGAAAGCAAGCTGGAGCTGGCGCGCAAAATATTTTCCTTCTACAATCCCGATTGGCAACCGCTTTTTAGTAAGATAAAATGGCTAAAGCTCGACCTTGCTGATGTGGCGGCCCTGGGTGAGGCGCTGGAACAGGTGGATCTTCTCTACCACTGTGCTGCCCGGATTTCCTTTGAAGGGAATGATGGTACTGGAATGGTGAGGGATAACACCACAACTACTGCCAATGTGGTAAATGCTGCTCTGCAGGGTGGCATTAAAAAGATGGTACATGTGAGCAGTGTGGCTGCTCTTGGCCGCGGAGCGAATGAAAAAACCATTGATGAAAAGAGCCGCTGGACAGAGAGTAAAGCCAACTCCGCCTATGCACGCAGCAAATACCTTTCGGAGCTGGAGGTATGGCGCGGCATGGAAGAAGGGTTGAACGCGGTAATTGTAAACCCCTCCATCATCCTTGGGCCTGGCGACTGGAGCCAGGGCAGCCCTACCATGTTTCGCACCATTGCCGGGGGTTTTAAATTTTTTTCACACGGAATAAATGGCTTTGTCGATGTACGTGATGTGGCAGAAGTGATGATAAGATTGATGCGCAGTGAAATACATTCCGAGCGTTTTGTTGTGGTGGCCGAAAACCGATCCTATCGCGATGTATTTTTTGCCATTGCCGATTGTTTGGGTGTAAAACGGCCCTCAGTGGAGGCAAAGCCGTGGATGGGTGCCATTGTATGGCGGCTGGTAAAATTCAAAACCGCACTTTTTGGTGGGAAGGCTATGGTAACCAAAGAAACGGTTCGCACCTCATTTCAGAAAAGCTTTTACAGTAATAAAAAAGTAAAAGAAAAGCTGGGGATGGAATTCCGACCGGTGGAGGAGAGTGTGAAGGATTTTTGTGGGATTTATGGTGGTGACACTCGGGTTTAAGGTTGCAAATCTGCATCAATGTGTAATTAGTGGGAATTACTTATTACACATTTTGAATCAGGGATAGCACGTTTATTCAGCCTTTAGGACGGTGTAGCGAAAGCCGGTACCATTATTTTCCACAATTACACTACGCCCGTTGTCAAAGTGAACTGACTTTTCAGGATAAATAAGATAGTCGGCATCCTTACCCTCATACAATGGTGTATAGGTTAATTCTCCGCTTTCTTTATGAATAGTAGCAACTGTAGCTGTTCCTTGAGCAAGCTTTTGAAACATAGTGATACCCTTGCCTTCATTTCTTCTGTCTAAATTCACCTTATCCTCATTAAAAATAATATTTAATGTTTTATCTCCTTGAATCGTTGTATGACCTCTGTACACATATGCGCTGGATTGAGCCTTAGGAATGACATTTAGCCAACTGATATTATTGTCAGAATCGAAGGGGGTGGGTAGAATATGGAGTAAAATGATATTTCTTTCCGATATATGGCCTGAAAAGATATATTTGGAAATCAATAACAACTAAAAACCAATGAGAAATTTAACGCTGTATTTTTTGACTCTTACTCTCTCGGCCCTGACGCTCTCATGCAAAAAGGAGAAAGGGGAGGAAAATGCCTCCTCACCCGGCAAGTTTTCTTTTAATGAAACTGAGTTGACCGTAGATAAGGCGTATTTACAGATCTATGGAGCGGATTCATCGTCTTCAGATAACGGAGGAAGGATTGTAATAATTCTGTTGACATCGGGTTTAGAAGCTAAGGTAAATTCCTTCGGTCATCTGGATATTAGCGGACATGGTTATGAGATTATGTTTGAAACGATCTCCTCCAGCGAAGATGAATTATCAGAAGGCGTCTATAAGCTCGATCAAATGGACAAGCCGTCTTTTTCATACAATTTTGCGATGGCCGAGCCCAATGGAAATTTTGTGTCCAAGGGTGAATTTATCATGGTTAATGGGGCGGGAGGTGATTTAGTGGTTTCTGGCGGTGGTTCCAACTATGACCTTTATGGAACATTTGCAGGTGTGGGCATGAGTACTTTTGAGCCACGCACTTTTTCCGTAAGCTACAAAGGCGATTTCGAGATTATAGATGAGCGGTGATAGGCACAATCCGCTCAACGCTCCAGAGCTAACCCTTTAGTAGCCAGTCTTTCTGCGCTTATCTGGGAAATCCGCGCGCCATTGTTTCACGCAGATCCCGCTGATTCCCGCGGACCGCTTTAAAGGTAACTTTCTTCCATCCAGTCTTTCTGCGCTAATCAGCGAAATCAGCGAGCCCCTTTTTTAGACTATTCCCGCTGATTTCCGCAGATGTTTTAATAGGGGATTACGTACCTGGAGGCTCTTCTTTGTTCATTTTTATTAATTTCAAAATCTTAACTTTAGGATTTATGGATTGGTTGATCTGGGGACCGGGTGTTAAGTTCCGAAGAACCAGATTGGCCATAAAGGTAGCATCAGTCAAGCCGTAAACAAAAACCCGATTACAAGAATATGCAACCGAAATTTCTGCTCCCTACCTTATTTTTTAGCTGCTTATGCACATTTATGTGGGCACAAAAAATTGATAGCCTAAAAATAATCTCCAATTCATCTCCTCCTGTAATATACGTTGGTGGGATATTAACTCATACGGGATTTAGTCTCAAAAGTATTGAGACCAACGAACGTTCAGACACTATAATATTTGATATTATTTTCCGGGAATGCTACGGATTTGGAGCTATGACTCCTTTTGATACGCTATATAGCCCCGATACTTCTTTCTTAAATTTTTCGTACCTCAAAATTCGCACGATCATAGATACCAACTCTCTGGATACTTCTATGTGCCCAATAAGGAGCAATGACACCATCACTGATAGTATATTATTGAGTTATCCTTTTAATCTTCATGATTTTAAGATCGCGAAAATCAATACTTTCCCAAACCCCAGCGAAGGCGTGTTTTGTCTGGAGTACGATGAAAGTCAAATCAGAATTGAAGAACTTACGCTGTTCGATATTCGCGGGGAGGAGGTTCCTGTTTTTCGGAATGGAGAATGTTTTAGCCTAAAGTATCCCCAGAAGGGAATGTATTTACTGTGGATTGTTTTGGAAAGTGGAATTGGCGTAAGGCACAAGCTGTTGATCAATTAGACCTCCTGAGGTCTGAGGGGGTAATTTTTCCTGGAGTATTAGATAACCTTCGAACTGTATCTCAGAAAGATCACCCTGCTTTTCGCAGATCTCTTATTTAAGAAAATCCAGTTTTTCTCCAGCCTTCCTACGTTGATCAGCGAACTCAGCGCGCCACTATTCTGTAAAAGTT